>ONAE01000040.1 GCA_900315695.1 uncultured Prevotella sp.
CATCGTGAAGGGCAAGGGTTGTAAGGTGTGGGACGAGAACGGACAGGAGTATCTCGACCTCTATGGCGGACACGCTGTGATCAGCATCGGCCACTCTCACCCCCACTACATTGAAAAGGTGACTGAACAACTGCAGAAGATAGGGTTCTACTCCAATTCTGTGATCAATAAACTCCAGCAGCAGTTGGCTGAGCGCCTGGGTAAGATCAGCGGCTACGACGACTATCAGCTGTTTCTGATCAACAGCGGTGCCGAGGCCAACGAGAATGCCCTGAAACTCGCTTCGTTTACCAACGGCAGAACGCGTGTACTCTCTTGTGAGAAGGCTTTTCACGGTCGTACATCGTTGGCTGTGGAGGTGACAAACAATCCGAAGATCATCGCACCTATCAACGCCAACAACCATGTGACCTATCTGCCGATGAACGATCTGCCCGCCTGGCTGTGATCCTGGAGTGCATCCAGGGTGTGGGTGGCATTAAGCTCGCCACACCAGAGTTTGCCCAGGGACTGGCTGCCGCCTGTAAGAAGCACGGCACGATCCTCATCTGCGACGAGATCCAGTGTGGCTACGGACGAAGCGGAAAGTTCTTCGCTCACCAATGGCTGGGCATCCGTCCTGACATCATCACCGTCGCTAAGGGTATCGCCAATGGTTTCCCGATGGGCGGTGTGCTGATAGCCCCAGAGTTCAAACCCGTCTATGGACAGTTGGGTACCACCTTTGGCGGCAACCATCTGGCCTGTGCAGCCGCGCTGGCTGTGCTCGACGTGTTCGAGTCTGAACACCTCGTGGAGAATGCCCATGAGGTGGGCGAATACCTGATTGCCCAGTTGAAGGAGTTGCAGAAGACGTCTGCACACATCATCGATGTGAGAGGACGTGGCCTGATGATCGGCATCGATCTCGACATACCTCATAAGGAGGTGCGTCAGCCACTCATCTATCAGGAGCATTGCTTTACGGGCTGCGCTGGTACGAACATCCTGCGCCTGTTGCCCCCGCTCTGTCTGACGAAACAGGATGCCGATGACTTTATCAACCGCTTAAAGAAGACATTATGAAGATAGCAGTGATTGGTGCTGGTGCCATGGGTGGCGCCACCGTAGAAGGCCTCATCAAAGGCCAACAGTTTAAGAACGAGGATATCACCGTGAGTGATCCCTCACAGGCTGTCGTAGATAAATTTGCAAAGACAGGTGTCAGCGTGACCACAGACAACAAGTTGGCTGCAGAGACAGCCGACATCGTGTGTGTCGTCGTGAAGCCTTGGCTGGTAGAGCGTGTGCTGAAAGACATCAAACCAGAGCTGAATCCTAAGAAGCAGATACTGATTGTGATTGCAGCTGGTGTGCCCTCAGCCAACATCAAGGAGTGGCTCGGTGAGCAATGCCCGCCACTGTTCCTGGTGATCCCCAACATCGCCATCGCCGAGATGGCATCGATGACCTTCATCGTGCCTGTAGATGCCTCAGAGAAAGACACTCAGACCGTGGTCAACATTTTCGACGAGATGGGCCATACGCTGATCACCGACGAACAGCATCTGGCAGCAGGAACGACCCTCGCCAGCTGTGGCATTGCCTACGCCATGCGTTATATCCGTGCTGCCAGTGAAGGTGGTGTGGAACTGGGCTTCAAAGCCGACGATGCCAAGAAGATCGTGATGCAGACGATGAAAGGTGCCGTAGAGCTGTTGGAGGCCAGTGGCATGCACCCTGAGGCCGCTATTGACCTCGTGACCACACCTGGTGGTGTTACCATCAAGGGACTGAACGAGATGGAGCATGCAGGCTTCACCTCGGCTGTCATCCGTGGTTTAAAAGCAGGAGCAAAATAAAGGTAAAAAGGTAAAAAATGTAAAAGATATGGACGAACAACTCAAACAAATAGGCGAACGCCTGAAGGGACTGCGCGACGTGCTCGACATCCCAGTGAGCGAGATGGCTGACACCATCGGCATCAGCTCAGAGAAATATGAGAAGATCGAGGCTGGCGAGATGGATATCACCATTTCCAACCTCATGAAGATTGCCAAAAAGTACGGTGTATCTACCGAGGAGCTGATCTTTGCCGAGGCCCCCCACATGAAGTCGTACTACGTGACACGTAAGGGACAAGGCATGAGTATCGAGCGTACCAAGGCTTATAAGTACCAGTCGCTGGTAGGCGGTTTCGTCAACCACAAGGCTGATGTGTTCATCGTCACCGTGGAGCCCAAACCTGAGGCTCATGTAGTTTATAAGAACACGCATCCAGGCCAGGAGTTCAACATGGTACTCGAGGGCAAGATGGAACTGTATATCGGTGGTAAGACGATAGTGCTCGAAGAGGGCGACTCTATCTATTTCGACTCCACCAAACCCCACGGCATGCTCGCCGTAGGCGACAAACCCGTGAAATTCTTAGCATTTACAGTAGAATAGACTAGACTATGGTAGAAAGATTTTTAAAACAGACAAAGTTTACGTCTGTAGAGGATTACAATAAGAATCTGGAGTTCATCATCCCCGAGAACTTCAACTTCGCCTACGATGTGATGGATGCGTGGGCTGAGGAGGCACCCGAGAAACTCGCTATCCTGTGGACTAACGACCAGGGCGAGGAGATCCGGACCACCTTCGGACAATTGAAGGAGCAGACCGATCAGGCCGCTTCTTATCTGACCACCCTCGGCATCGGCAAGAACGACCCCGTGATGCTCATCCTGAAGCGCCGCTACGAGTGGTGGGTGGTGATGCTGGCCCTGTGTAAGATTGGCGCCATCGTGATTCCCGCCACCCACATGCTGACGAAGAAGGATATCGTTTATCGCAATAACAGCGCTTCGATCAAAGCCATCATCTGTGTGGATGATCCATACGTGGTAAGTCAGATCCAGGCTGCAATGCCGGATAGTCCGACAGTGGACACGCTGATTGCGATCACGGATCATGGCAAACCCATCCCTGAGGGATTCCACGACTGGCAGACGGAGTGGAAGCAAGCGCCGAAGTTCGTCCGTCCGAAGCACGTGAACGACAATGAGGACACGATGCTGATGTACTTCACCAGCGGTACCTCTGGCGAGCCGAAGATGGTTGCCCACGACTATCTCTATGCGATGGGCCATCTGACCACCGGTGTGTTCTGGCACAACCTGCATGAGGGTTCTCTCCACCTGACCGTAGCCGATACTGGCTGGGGTAAGGCCGTATGGGGAAAGTTCTATGGTCAGTGGTTTGCTGGTGCAACAGTGTTTGTGTTCGATCATGAGAAGTTCAATGCCGACACCCTACTGCGCCAGATTGAGAAATATAAGGTGACCAGCTTCTGCGCACCTCCCACCATCTATCGTTTCATGATTCGTGAGGATCTGTCAAACTACGACCTGTCATCGCTTGAATACTGCTGCACAGCCGGCGAGGCCCTGAACCCAGCCGTCTATGAGAAGTTCTATGAGAAGACAGGCATCAAAATGATGGAGGGCTTCGGACAGACGGAGACAACGATGACACTCGGCACCTTCCCCTGGATGGAGCCGAAACCAGGATCAATGGGTATCCCCAATGCCCAGTATGATATTGATCTGCTCCGTGCCGACGGCACCCCCTGTGAAGACGGTGAGAAAGGCGAGATTGTGGTCCGTGTAGGCGACCGTAAGCCCATCGGCCTGTTCAAAGGCTATTACCGCGACGAGGAGAAGACACGCGAGGCATGGCACGATGGCATTTATCATACAGGTGACATGGCTTGGCGTGATGAGGACGGCTATTACTGGTTTGAGGGGCGTATCGATGATGTGATCAAGAGTTCTGGCTACCGCATCGGTCCGTTCGAGGTAGAGAGTGCCCTGATGACCCACCCCGCTGTTGTGGAGTGCGCCATCACTGGTGTGCCCGACGACATCCGAGGCATGGTGGTAAAGGCTACCGTCGTACTTGGCAAGGAGTGGAAGGACAAGGCCGGTGACGCCCTCGTCAAGGAGTTGCAGCAGCACGTGAAGAAGGTGACGGCTCCATATAAGTATCCGCGTATCATCGAGTTTGTCGATGAGCTGCCGAAGACTATCAGCGGAAAGATCCGCCGTGTAGAGATCAGACAAAAAGACGAGAAAAAATAAAAAGGGAAAAAGTGAAAAGAAGAATAGTCATCAAGATTGGTTCAAACGTACTGACACGGGAAGACGGGAAGCTCGATGTAACCCGCATGTCAGCCCTCGTTGACCAGGTAGCCTGGCTCAGAATGCACGACATCGAGGTCATTCTCGTGTCATCAGGTGCCGTGGCGTGTGGACGACGTGAGCTCACCGTTGACCACTCACTCGACTCCGTAGAGCAACGCCAGCTCTTCTCCGCTGTCGGACAAGTGAAGCTCGTAGGACTCTACTACAACCTGTTCCGTGAGTTCGGCATCCATGTTGGTCAGGTGCTGACGATGAAAGAGAACTTCCGACCAGGTGAGCAGTACCGCAACCAGCAGGCTTGTATGACGGTGATGCTCGAGAACGATGTGTTGCCTATCGTTAACGAGAACGACACGGTATCAGTCACCGAGCTGATGTTCACTGATAACGATGAGCTCTCTGGTCTCATCGCCCAGATGATGAAAGCCGATTCGCTGATTCTTCTGTCTAACATCGACGGCATCTATACCGGTCATCCCGACAATCCTTCTTCAGAGCTGATACGGACGGTTGCTCCCCGTACTGACCTCTCGAAGTATATCCAGACAGAGAAGAGCGCTTTCGGACGTGGTGGTATGCATTCCAAGTACCACACAGCCAGCAACGTGCAGTCCGCCGGCATCCATGTCATCATTGCCAACGGCACACGCGATAACATCCTGATCGATCTTATCGAGAATCCTGGATCAACGCCTCACACTGAATTCCTAACATAAAAGAGACATGCAACTGAAAGAGACATTTGAAAGAGTCAAGCGCGCCAGCAAGAGTCTGGCCCTATTGACTGACACACAGCGCAACGACATCCTGAATGCCGTTGCCGACGCTATCATAGCTCAGCAGGAGCGCATCCTCAAGGCCAATGCCCAGGATTTGGCAAAGATGGATCAGTCGAATCCCCTCTACGACCGTCTGCAACTGACAGAGAGTCGTCTGGAGGGTATTGCCAGCGACATGCGTAACGTCGCCACCCTGCCTACCCCACTGGGCCATATCACCAAAGAGAAGACATTGCCTAACGGCCTTCGTCTTTGTCGTATCAGCGTACCCTTCGGTGTCATCGGCATGATCTACGAGGCGCGTCCGAACGTGACGTTCGACGTCTTCTCGCTCTGTTTCAAGAGCGGTAATGCCTGTGTGCTGAAAGGCGGAAAAGATGCCGACAGCTCCAACCGTGAGGAAGTGGCTCTGATCCATGAGGTACTCGAGCAGTATGGCGTATCGGAAGATGTTGTAGCCCTGCTGCCTGCCACCCATGAGGCAACAGGTGAGATGCTGAATGCCGTCGGCTACATCGACCTCTGCATCCCGCGTGGTGGACGCAAGCTCATCGACTTCGTACGTGACACCGCCCGTGTACCGGTTATCGAGACTGGTGCCGGAGTTGTGAACACCTATTTTGACAAGGACGGTGACCTCGAAATGGGTAAGGCCATCATCAATAATGCCAAGACCCGTAGAGTATCTGTCTGCAACGCGCTGGATTGCCTGCTTGTTCATCTAGATAGACTAGATTCGCTAGATCAACTCGTAAAACCTCTCGCCGAGAAAAACGTGATTATCTATGCCGATGAACAGGCCTATGCAGTCCTCGATGGGCAATACCCTTATCTGGAGCATGCCACAGAGGATAGCTTCGGCACAGAGTTTATGGACTATAAGCTAGCCATTAAGACCGTGGCATCACTCGAAGAGGCCATCGCCCATATCGATGAGAACGGCAGTGGTCATAGCGAGGCGATTATCACGATGAACGAAGCCGCAGCCCGCAAGTTCCAGGCACATGTCGATGCCGCCTGCGTCTATTGGAACGCACCCACCTCGTTTACCGATGGTGCCCAGTTCGGACTTGGTGCGGAGATTGGTATCTCCACCCAGAAACTCGGCCCTCGCGGCCCGATGGCACTGGAGGAGATCTGCACATACAAATGGCTCATCGAAGGAGAAGGACAAATTAGAAAATAGAATAACAATATGAAGAGTTTTATCAATGTAGAAGATATCGGCCCGCTGGAAAAGGCGCTCGCCGAAGCACAAGAGATCAAGAACGACCGTTATAAGTATCAGCATCTGGGTAAGAACAAGACACTGATGATGATCTTCTTCAACAATAGTCTGCGCACCCGTCTCAGCACTCAGAAGGCGGCTATGAACCTGGGCATGAATGTCATCGTGCTCGATGTGAATGCCGGTGCCTGGAAACTGGAGACCGAGCGTGGTGTCATCATGGACGGTGACAAGAGCGAGCATCTGCTGGAAGCCATCCCTGTGATGGGCTGCTACTGCGACCTGATTGGTGTGCGTAGCTTCGCAGGTCTGACAGACCGTGAGTACGACTATGCCGAGACCGTGCTGCAGCAGTTCATCAAATACAGTGGCCGCCCCGTGTTTGCCATGGAGACGGCTACCGTTCACCCCCTGCAGGCCTTTGCCGACCTGATTACCATCGAGGAGTATAAGACGGTGAAGCGTCCGAAGGTCGTGCTGACATGGGCGCCCCACTGCCGTGCTTTGCCACAGGCCGTACCCAACAGCTTTGCCCAGTGGATGAACGCAGCTGATGTGGATTTCGTCATCACCCATCCCGAAGGCTATGAGCTCGACCCGCAATTCATCGGCAATGCCCGTGTGGAATATGATCAGAAGAAAGCCTTCGAGGGTGCCGACTTCATCTACGCCAAGAACTGGAGTAACCCCGGTGTGACCAATCCGGCTGACTACGGCAAGATCACATCGAAAGATATGTCTTGGACGGTTGATACCGAGCACATGTCATGGACCAACAATGGTAAGTTCATGCATTGTCTGCCCGTACGCCGTAACCTCATTGTCACCGACGATGTCATCGAGTCGCCCAACTCCATCGTTATCCCTGAAGCAGCCAACCGCGAGATCAGCTGTTCAGTGGTAATCAAGCGTATGCTCGAAGCGCTGTAAAAGGAAGTCACAACCATTATCGCAAACTTGCATGAGAAGATATCTTTGTTTCGCCATCACCCTGTTGACAGCCCTTACCATAGGGGCAGTCGGTCCGATTAATGGTCTCACTGGCCTCACTGGGCTCACTGGCGAGAAGAAGCTGAAAGCCTATGAGAACCTTGTGAACGAGACGGAGTGGTCAGGTGAGGTGAACACGGTACTCAGCATCTGCGACGAGTGGATCCAGTATGCCCAGAAAGAAGGCAACCTGGATTATGAAGAGGCAGGACGCAATAAACGCCTCACGCTGATCTATAACTCTGAGGACTGGATGCGTCTGGAGAAAGAGGCAAGGGAGCAGAAGGACTGGATGGAGAAACACGAACGCTGGAACTCGTTCTATAAAGCCTGGCGCGACATCATTGAGAGCTGTTCCTATACCAGTCGCACGCAGACCGCCCTCCGTGAAGCCGAACAGATGCAGGAATTTGCCCAGAAGCAGAACAATACCCTTGGGCGGGCACTTGCCTACGAGCAGATCGGTGTCATCTACGATAATATCGACCATCAGCAGTCTGTCAAGGCGCTCGAACGTAGTATCCGCCTGATGAAGGAGATACCCGAAGTGACCAAGAACGAGTTGCTGAGTGCCTACTTCTACATGGCACAGGAACTGGATCAGATCAAAGACTATTCCCGCGAACTGGCCATCTGTAAGGAATGGCGCCAACACCTTGATTATATCAAGGCTTTGGAAAAGCCAGGTGTCGGCAAGATGAATGTCTATGATATGGAACAGCACCTTTGGTATGCCAGTGCGCTTATCGGTTCCGATAGTCTTGCAGCAGCAGCTAAGGAACTGGCGGCCTGCGAACAGCTCAACGAGCAGATCAAAGATCCCTACCTCACCTATCAGATGCAGGTGCATCAGGCCCGTTTGGCCATGAAGGAAGGTGATATCAAAAAAGCCGTTGCCTTTACCGATCTCTATGAACCCATGATGGATCTCGACTGGTGGCCGATGGCT
Source organism: uncultured Prevotella sp. (assembly GCA_900315695.1). GTDB lineage: Bacteria > Bacteroidota > Bacteroidia > Bacteroidales > Bacteroidaceae > Prevotella. The sequence continues at coordinate 8,113 of ONAE01000040.1, forward strand.
CAGCGTCTGCGTGGTGAGGCCCTTTTGGCAGTTGGCAGAAACCGTGAGGCCGCCATCCTTTATCAGAAGATGTACTTGCATAAAGACTCCACCTTCTCAAAGGATGTGCGCATGCAGCTCGACGAACTGAACACACTCTTCCAGGTGGATGAGATTCGCATGAAAGGCCAGCTTGAGCGCTCCCGCTTCGTGATCCTCATCATCTGTTTGATTATGCTGGTGCTGTTGCTCTTCATATACCTCCGCCATCGGGCTGCCAAGCGTCTGGCTCAGAAGAACCAGGAGCTGATGATTGCCAATGCCCGAGCCGAGGAGTCATCGAAGATGAAGACCGCTTTCATCCAACAGATCTCCCACGAGTTCCGCACACCGTTGAATATCCTCAATGGCTTCACACAGATCCTCACGGCCCCTGATATGGTCTTGCAGACAGAGGAGAAAGCCGACATCCAGAAGCGCATCTCCGAGAGTACGGAGCGCATCACCAGTCTGGTGAACAAGATGCTGGAGCTCTCTGATGCCAACAGCCGACAGGTCATCGAACGCAACGACAGCATCGCAGCCCTGATGATTGCCACCCAGGCCATAGAACATACCGGCATCCAACAAGATTCCCACATTAAATTCCAGCTGCAGGCTGACGCCCAGGCAGAAGCCATCATGCACACCAACCTGCAATCAGCCACCAGAGCCCTCACCCTGTTGCTCGACAATGCCCGTAAGTTCACGAAGAAGGGTGAAGTCCGTCTGATTATCCAGCAACAGCCTGGCACCTTCGATTTCATCGTGGAGGATACGGGTATCGGTGTGCCTGCTCAGGAGGCAGAGCACATCTTTGATGAGTTTGTGCAACTCGACGAGTATTACGACGGTACGGGTATCGGTCTGGCAGTAGCGCGTAGCATCGCCCGTCGTCTGGGCGGTGACATCGTTCTTGATACCAGCTATTCTGGCGGTGCCCGTTTCGTGATGTCATTACCAAAAGAGTGAGGCACCAACCTCACTCTTCTTTTTTCTTCGCCATGAATGCCGCCACCCGGTCGGCCATGTTCTTCCGCACATACGGATAGTAGAACTTCAATTCCATGTTATGATAGTTGCCCGGTTTACCGATCACCGGCATGGGACGATGCTTGGTAATGCCATCCACAATCAGATGATGACTCACCGTGTCACATCTCACGGAGAGCGTATCATTCTGACGGCGGCCATAGAGCACGAAAGGCGTCGGCACTGTATCCGTCCGCCAGCTTACGGGATTGATGCAAGCCACATTATTTTCTGTGAAATAGATAATCGACTCCGGTGATTTGACGGAGTTGAAACCGATGAGCACACCTGTGTCGGTCGCATCCTGAGCCAATTTAATGTTCTTGTTGCTATCCACATCCTCCTGAGTCACCTTGAAGCCGATAACATAGGCAGCAACCAGTCGGCTGAGGACACTATCCGGCATTTCCTTCAGGATGTCCAAAACGGCAATGGCACCCTGACTGTATCCGGCAATGATAAACGGACGCCCCTGGTTCAAGTGTTTCAGATAATAATCCCAACTATGCATCACGTCTTCAAGAGCAATGGGCACTATGGCAAATGCCTTGTCAGGTGTAGTCCATGAGTCCATGGAGAGCTGTCGGTAATACGGAGAGAAATAGTTCAGCTTCCCTGAATAGAACGAATCGACAGCCACCATCTCCCTCAGCATATTCTTCCTTAAAGCCGGATCATTGGTATCAGCAAAATGACAGGTATCGTCACCTATCATGTGGTCATCTGTCTCGGTGGAGATGATATAGAAGAGATCAGCCTCGCCGCCCCGATCGATCATGAACCACTGAGAAGAATCAGCATAGTCTGGCACTGGTGGAAGTGGACCGCTGTCAACACGCCTCTCCCCGTCATTCCACGAAGAAAGCGCCAATGTCAGTCCAACAAAAACCAGCGTCAGGAAAGTATATCTCAAACTCTTCATTGTGACCTAGAGGTTGCTTTTTCAGCGGCAAAGATACACTTTTTCCACTAATTATCACACATTATTCCCTACAAATTAGTATTATCTGCTCAAAATTCGTATCTTTGCAGCCAAAAAAAGATAAACAAAATATGATTTCATTCGAATGTGATTACAATAACGGGGCTTGTCAGCAGGTGATCGACAACCTGATAAAATACAACAGCGCCAAACCCACACCCTACGGTTTCGACGAATTCAGTGAGCGCGCCAAGGAGCTTATCCGCAAGGCCTGTGGCCTGCCCGATGCTCAGATCTTCTTTCTCACCGGTGGCACCCAGACCAACGCCACCACCATCGACTCGATGCTCTATCAGTATGAAGGTGTCATCTGTGTGGGCAGCGGCCACATCAACGTCCACGAGGCCGGAGCTGTGGAGTTTACGGAACACAAGATCATCACCCTGCCCGATACTGACGGGAAGATGGAGGCGGCTGTGCTCGACAAATACCTCGATGACTACATGCACGACGGCAACAAGGATCATGCCGTTCACCCCGGACTGGTGTATATCACCTTTCCCACCGAACTGGGCACCCTCTATTCTGCCCAAGAGCTCGATGACATCTATCAGGTCTGCCAGCGTTACGAGATTCCACTTTATATCGACGGGGCTCGTCTCGGTTATGGTCTGATGGCAGAGGGTAACGACATCACCCTACCCTATCTCGCCCGCCATTGCGATGTCTTTTATATCGGTGGTACGAAGATCGGTGCCCTCTGTGGTGAGGCCGTGGTCTTCACCCATCAGAATGCACATAAGCACTTCTTCTCCATCCAGAAACAGCACGGGGCTGTGATTGCCAAGGGTGCCCTCATCGGTCTGCAGTTTGAGGCGTTGTTCACGGATAACCTCTACTTCAAGCTCTCCGAACAAGCCATCAAAACCGCCATGCGCATGAAGGCCCTTTTCATCCGCAAAGGCTTTGAGTTCTTAGTAGATTCCCCCACTAACCAGCAGTTTGTCATTATGGACAACGAGCAGGCTGAGCGTCTGAGCGAGCAGGTACAGTTTACCCACTTCGGACAAACCGACCGCCATCACACCATCTGCCGCTTCGTCACCAGCTGGGCCACTACCGATACCGAGCTTGACGAGCTCGAGCGGATCCTCTTCACATAGCCCTTATTTCAGATAATTGTTGATGAATGCCTCTCGGGGGTGGAGGTAGTTCTCTTCCCAATGAGGACGTAGGTCACCAGAGGGCCAGGCGTGGGTACGGTAAGGGACACACTTGATGGTTTTCTTCCCCTGTGCATTGTTGAGCGACGAGAAGACGGCTGAGGGCGGACAGGTCGTGTCGATAAGTCCGATCTCACAGAATATCTCGGCCTTTGTGTGACGGATGAGTTGGGAACCATCGAAATAGGGCAGCGTGTTATCAAGCTGAGCCGAAGAGAGGTCCTGGTGGTTCTCGATGGGTTGTGGCCATCCGCTGAGGCGCCCCTGGCGGGCACCTCCCAGGTCTTGCATGGCTGGGACGTTGAGCACCACTGCCGAGACACGCGGATCCAATCCGGCAGCAGCTACAGCCTGTCCACCGCCCTGACTCTCACCGATGACGAGAAGGCGGCATCCGTCCCATTCTGGCAGACTTGTCATATATTCAATAGCTCTTAACACACGCAGGTACATGCCACGGAAATAGTAAGTCTCACGGTCGGCAGCGTTATACTCCCAATACTTGTTCAGCAACCCATCCTCAAGCATCTTATAATAGTCGTCCGACTGGCCGTTGAGCATGCCATGGGCATTGAGGTCAAGGCTGAGTGCGCCGTTTCCTAAGGCAGAATTCCCTACACACTCATTTACCGAACAGCGACACCAGTCACCTTTAACACCGGCAGCACGACAGAGAATGATGATGGGCAGTGACTTCTCCTTGGCGCCCACAGGTTTGGCAACATAGGCCCGCATGGGGGCAGGACCGAGGCAGTTGATCTCCACGTCCTCACAGGTATATTTGTCCTGATACTGCTGCGGCACGGTCAGCGGCGTGGTCTTCACCTGCATGGGCAATGCCTTAAGCTGCTGCTTGAGGTTGCCCCAGTAATCCATCAGGTCAGCAGGCTCTTCATAGCCGGCGCGAAAACCTTCAGGAGCCACCACATAACCGATGCTGGCAGATGCACCCTGACAGTCCTTCACCTCTACAGAGACAGCGCAGGTGCTGTCTAACGACTGTTCCAAGACGGTAAAATCGGCGGATGCCGGTAGGATGCTGAACGTTTTGCCCACCTTATTATTATACGATACACTGACAAGCAAGGAATCCGCAGGCGCGATATCTGTATGACACGTGACAACGGCACGCTCTCCTTTTTCATAGATGCCGCTTTCTTTGTTGATACTGAGGCCCACGATGCCGGCAGTGACGGTCATTGCGATGGTGCAGCCTAACCATAAAAACAGTAGTAATGTTAACCTTTTCATATATTTTTATGCTTATTTATAGTTTCTACGCTGCAAAGATAATCAAAAGTGTGGTATTTTTTGTATCTTTGCAGCAAAAATAATTAAAAATATCATTATACCAAACAAAAAATCATGAGAACTATAAGCAGAATGGCTGTTCTGGGCGGCATGCTCGTCCTAATGGCAGTAACCGTAAAGGCACAGAAATGGGAACATCTGGCAGACACCCCACAGATGGGATGGAGTACATGGAACAAGTTTCAGGGCAACATCTCTGAAGACATCATCAAGGGCATTGCCGATGCGATGGTGGAAAGCGGGCTGCGCGATGCGGGCTACACCTATATTAACATTGACGACTGCTGGCACGGCAAACGTGACTGCAATGGCTTTATCCAGGTGGATTCCGTGAAGTTCCCTAACGGCATGAAGTCAGTGGCTGACTATGTGCATAGTAAAGGACTCAAACTCGGTATTTACAGTGATGCAGGAACGGAGACGTGTGGCGGTATGCCTGGTTCACTCGGTCATGAATACCAGGATGCCATCCAGTATGCCCGTTGGGATGTGGATTACCTGAAATACGATTGGTGTAACACACCGAATATCAATCCGCAGGGCGCCTATCAGCTCATCAGCGATGCTCTGCGCGCTGCAGGCCGTCCCATTTTCCTCAGCATGTGCGAATGGGGCAACAGCCGTCCATGGAAGTGGGCAAAAGAAGTGGGACATTCCTGGCGTACAACACCTGATATCTGGTGTGACTTCGACTCACTGCGTGTCTTCCCTGGTTATACCCAGTTCGGCGTGATGCAGTGCATCCAGTTCAATGATTCATTGCGCCAATATGCAGGCAAGGGCTATTGGAACGATCCCGACATGCTGGAAGTTGGTAACGGCATGACGGAGAACGAGGACCGTGCCCACTTCACCATGTGGTGTATGATGGCCAGTCCGCTGATTCTCGGCAACGACCTGCGCTCGATGAGTGAAGCTACTCGCAACATCATCATGAATAAGGAGATGATAGCTATTGACCAGGATACGCTTGGAGTTCAGGGCTTACATTATTGTGACCACGAAGGACTGCAGTTCTGGTTCAAGCCTTTGGCAGGAGGTGATTGGGCACTTACCATCCTCAACCCGACACGCCAGGATATCACTTATGATCTGAACTGGCAGGACTTCAATCTCACCGACTCACAGGTGAGCAACCTGAGCACCGCCTTCGATACCACTGTCTATAAGGTTTACAACCTCTGGACCCATAAGATGGAGGGCAAGACCACCTTGAAGAACAAACCCGACCGCAAGGTGACCATAAAAGCCAGAGATGTCGTCTCCTATAGGCTTATGAAATAAATAAAAGGTGCCGAGTCGCGAGGCTCGGCACTTTTTGTCATAAATATGATTATCAAACTTTTGATAATTATTATTTGGATAATTGAAATATTATATTTATCTTTGCAGCGGAAACAATAAAAATCTAACAAGATGAACAATCCGTTTGTAACAAAAGGCTATGCAGGAGCAGACTATTTCTGCGATCGTGTGAAAGAAACCGAGGATTTGGTGAAACTGCTCACCAACGAAAACAATATGGCTCTAATATCGCCTCGAAGATTAGGGAAAACCGATCTGATTCATCACTGTTTTGCCCAGCCGTCAATCCAAAAGAATTACTATACTTTCATTATAGATGTTTATGCCACCAACTCGCTGGCTGATTTTGTAGAGGTATTTGGCAGGGCTATTTTCGATACACTTAAGCCTCTAGGACGAAAAGTCTGGGAAGGTTTCTTCAATACGATCAAATCAATTCAGCAGCAAATATCATTTGATATCAATGGAAACCCTGTCTGGGGTTTAGGCTTAGGAACGTTTACGAATCCCTCGACTACCCTCGATGAGATATTTAATTATCTGAATTCAGCAGAGAAACCATGTATGGTAGCCATTGACGAGTTTCAAAAAATAACAGATTATCCTGACGGACAAAATGTGGAAGCAACGCTACGAACACATATACAAAGATGTACTAATGCTACCTTCCTTTTCTGTGGATCAAAACGCCATTTAATGACAGAGATATTCCTTTCACCATCCCGACCTTTCTATCAGTCGGTCATTACGATGGGACTTAATCCTATTTCTGAGAAGAAATATACGGAGTTTGCCCAACAACAATTTGAGAAATACGGTAAATCTATCGACGGTGACGTCGTCAAACAAGTTTATGACCGCTTTGATGGTGTAACAGCATATTTGCAAAGAGTCTTGAATGTACTCTATCTTAATACTGAAAAAAACGGGAGGTGTACAACTGAGATGATAGAAGATTCTATAGATTTCATCATCAACCTAAACTCTGAGCATTATGAGACTCTATATAGTCAAATGTCCGAAAAACAACGCCTGGTATTTTTGGCCATAGCTATGGAAAGAAGAGCAAAAAACATATCTGGAAGTCATTTTATTCACAAATATCATCTCATATCATCCAGTTCTGTTGTCTCAGCAGTAAGAGGCTTATTAGAAAAGGATTTTATCACACAAGAGAACAATGAATATTATGTATATGATTATTTCTTCCAGATTTGGTTAGGGAAGAGAGGATACATCTAATATCACAACTTGATATTCAAAATCCCATAGCTGATAATGTAAAGAAAAAATTTTTTGAGTGGGAGGTGCTGAGTCGCGAGGCTCGGCACCTTTTTTTTGTTAATCTGTTCGTTACATTAAATAATATTTGTATCTTTGCACCGACAACAAGCAAACAAGACAATGAAAAAAATCGTAACGCTAACCGTATTGCTGGTCCTGGCTATTGCCGCCAGTGCTGATACCGCAGAGATCCTGCGTACAGAGACCACTAAAAACCTAAAGGAAAACCTGTTGCCGTTCTGGATGGAGAAAACCGTAGATCCCCAAGGCGGATTCTATGGGGTGGTGTTGAATGATGGCAAAGCCATCGAGAATGCGCCGAAAGGTGCTGTGCTCAACGCTCGTATCACGTGGACCTTCTCAAGAGCCTATCGACAGGACGGACTGGAAGTGTATAAACAGATGGCCGATCGCGCCGCCGACTATTACATCCGTCATTTTATCGATCCTGTATATGGGGGTGTGTTCTGGCAACTTGACTGTGAAGGTCACCCCAAGGAAACCACCAAGCAGACCTATGCTTGTGCCTTCGGTATCTACGGACTGGCGGAACATTTCAGAGCGACAGGCGACCGCAGAAGTCTGGAGGCTGCTCTGAAACTCTATCAGACCTTAGAAGAGAAAGTACACGACAAGGCGAGACAGGGTTATATCGAGTCGTTCAAGCGCGACTATACGAAAGCCCCATTGAGAGGCGTCGATGGTCAGGCGAATGCCTCGAAGACGATGAACACACATATCCATGTCCTGGAGGCCTATACCACCCTATACCAGGCGTGGCCCGACGAGGGGTTGAGAGACAACCTCAAGGAACTGCTCGGTATCTTGCAGACTAAACTCTACAATCCCCGTACCAACCATCTGATCCTGTATTGTGATGATCACTGGAACCCCATCGGAGAGATCGACTCTTACGGACATGACATCGAAACCTCATGGCTGATGAGTGAGGCGGCAGCAGTCGTAGGAGATCCTGTCCTGAAGAAACAGGTCGATGAGCAAGCCGTCAAAATGGCACGGACGGCATTAAAGGAGGGACTTAACGCCGATGGTGCCATGCTCTATGAGAAGTCGCCGGAAGGTATGAACCGGAGATTGGCGTGGTGGCCACAATGTGAAGCCATCATCGGTTGTGTCAACGCATGGCAGCTGACGGGCGACCAGTCGTTCCTCGATGTTGCCCTGAAAAACTGGACTTACGTAAAATCTCATTTTGTAGATCAAGCGCATGGCGGTTGGTTCAAGGATCTCACAGAGGACGGACAGCCTCTGAATGCGCCAAAGGTGAGCGACTGGAACTGTCCTTACCACAACAGCCGCATGGCCTTTGAACTGGCAGAGCGCCTGGCACCTGCTTTGGTCCATACGGAGGTCATGGCATGGAGCAATATAACGGGCGTTCGCCTGGAAGGTGAATTGATCGACTTTGAGTCGTCGCTGAGAGTCGGCAAGATGGGTGGAGAGATGGAAAAGAGCGGTAGGGAGAAACAGCAGCATATCAGATACACCCGTGACGGACATACTCAGAAGACCATCACCCCTATGCATGGTGCAGAGTTCACTCAGACGGTGACCGACGTGGATCAGCATACTGTTGCCCTGCACTGGCAGGCTGAAGCAAAGGCGGATCTTGACGAAGGTGCATGGTTCTGCATGACCTTACCTTCGAGCCACTATGCCAAGGCAAAAATAAACATCCAGAAACATAGAATCACCATCATAGCACCTGAACGCAAAATCACGCTTTCTTTTGACCGTCCTGTCACGGCGATAACCAAAGACGAGGAAGGCAACAAGGCGATTTACATCACCTTACTGCCGACACTCAAGAAAGGCAGCACGGCAGAGCTTGCTGCCACGATGACTGTTGACGGCACGCGCCACCATGAGACCGCAGAGATTGCCATCGACCTCACAAAGCCTGGCAGGGTGTTCGCAGGATTTGGCGGCAACTTCCGCATCCAGAATCCCGCCAAGGATCCATTAGTCATCGACTATTGTCTGAGGAACATGCGTGTGGCATTCGGTCGTGTGGAAATGCCCTGGGCTGTATGGGACATGCAAGGTGCAGAGGCACCCCATGTCAAACACAGCGCGGAAATGGCTCGACGGCTGAAAGAGATTGGTATGCCCGTCATTGTCAGCTGCTGGTTCCCGCCCTCATGGGCCGGTGATCAGACAACCCGTTCAGACGGTACGGCACGGGCTTTCCACCTAAAATCCACCGAGCAACAAAGAATCTTCGCGTCGCTCGCCAGTTACCTGGAGTTTCTGAAGAAGGACTATGGGGTAGAAGCTGATTACTTCTCTTTCAACGAGTCGGACTTAGGTATTGACGTTGTGTTTACGCCTCAGGAACACTGCGACTTCATCAAGGCCTTTGGACAGTATCTGGCAGACCGGGGATTGAAGACGCTCCTGCTGCTCGGCGACAATTCCGATGCCACCACCTTCGACTTTATCCTACCGGCACTCCACGATCCGACAGCACACAAGTATATTGGTGCCATCTCTTTCCACTCATGGCGTGGATGTGATGATGAGACGCTTAAGAAGTGGGCAGATGCTTCCAGGGAAATCAATGTGCCGCTGATTGTCGGAGAAGGTAGCACAGATGCGGCGGCCCACCAGTACCCATCCATTTTCAATGAATCAACATTCGCTCTTTACGAGATCAACCTCTATACACGACTCTGCGCCGTCTGTCAGCCATGGAGTATCCTGCAGTGGCAGCTTACCTCCGACTACTCGCTCTTATGGGGCGACGGCATCTATCAGTCAACAGGGCCGTTGCGTCCCACTCAGCGCTTCTTCAATCTGAAACAGCTTGCCATGACACCCGAAAATGCCTTTGCCGTTCCCGTTGTCTGCAACAAGGAGAATATCAACGCGGCAGCCTTTGCCAAGACGGCAACGGGAGAATGGGCTCTGCATCTGGTGAACAATGGCGCATCGTGCGAGGCTGTGATTTCCGGACTGCCTGCCAGTACAAAGGAAGTGGCTGTCTATGTCACCAACAGTCACAGCCAAGCCGAAGTGCGCCTGCTTAAGGTGACAGATGGACGTTTGTCTGTTCAACTTCCCGCAGAGAGTTTTGTGTCCATTATTACTGCCATTCTGCCACCATGCAAATAACCGTCTCATTATAAGACGGTTATCTGGTGGCAGTAAGGGTGGCAGAGTGGCAGTAAGTGGCTATTTTCGCATTTTTACCAGGTATTCTGTACCGTTTTTCGTACGTTTCTTGATTATTTCTGGCATATTTGTCAGTGTTCTGCCGAAAGAAAAGAGCGAATTTAGTCGCAGATCGGCTCCAACCATCTTCTTGATATGGGCAAAAATGGCACTTGCCATGAGGTACTGCCCCTCAGACTCATCTTTTGCAACCTCAAAATAGTCGTTGAAATACTGTTCTACAGGTGTCAGCAACTGATATTGGCGATTTGACTCCATAATCTGCTGCGTCTGTTCCTCATTGAAGAAATGGGGCTCGTGATGATCCAGCGCATGAAGTGCCTGCGCAAACAGCTGCTCGTGGTTCGGGCGGTGCGACACATCAATGGGGCCTGACAATTCCACACTGAGGAAACGGCGACCGCCGGAGGGGTCTGTCAGCACATCCGTCTGGTTGGTGGCTGCGATAAAGGATGCCAGACGCGGGAAAGGTTCCACATGTTTGCCATAGGGGCGCTTCACCTTCACCGACGGCAGGGTGATGATATTCTTCAGGAAGCCCTGCTGCAAAGTGGGCGAGATCTGGTTGAACTCGTCGAGATTGATCAACAGGAACTGACTCATTGCCTGAAGTGTCTGACGTTTCTCGGAGACATCAAGCTGGTTGGTATAGCCCCACTGCAACTCCGGCGGCAACAGCGACTGGATGAAGGTGCTCTTGTTCCAACCCTGTCGGGAGATGAGCAACGGTGCCACCTGATTACCATAGCGGTCGTAGATCGAACTCCTCCACTGGCGCACCATTCCCAGGAACCATGTATAAAACCAATCCTCCCAGTGGCTGTTCTGAGTGGGCACACGCCGTGCCAGTTCACGGATACGGTCTTTCCCATCCCACTTTCCACGGCACTGGCTGAGATATTCATCTACGGGATTGTAGGTCGGCACATAGGCGGAACGCACATAGCGCAGCACATCCTTATCCCATGCATCCACCCCTGCCAGCCGACATTCGATGGCCATCTGATTCAGAACACGCTCATCCACAGGCTGATACGGCTGCACCCAGGTGTTGTTGGGACGGTATTCGCTATAGCCCATCACCGTATTATAACGGAACACGTAGCGTGATTCCAGAAAGTCAATGATCTGCTGCTGGTGACTGCGGATCTTTAGCGGGTTGGACTGCTGCTTCCCTTTTTCTTCTTCCGTATAGACACTTGCGACGATGGCGCGGATATGGGCATCCTCCTCACGTGTCCACAGGTGGGAACGCATGTGGAGCACCGCCTCCTCTTCTGGGAAATCAAACTGGCGAAGCATCCGTGCGAGTTCCGTCAGGAAGGCCTCTTCGCGGTGGGGATCATCATCGAAGCGGCTCCCCATCTTCTCCCTGACCTGCTCCCACGCCGACCGGTAGAGATACTCGTAATCGCTGTACTTGCTATAGTCTGTCTTGCGCTGGACAGATACTTTCTTCTGGACAGGCGTGTCCATTGAGGGATTGTGAAGTCCTGACAGGTCGATCTCATCGGGAACGACCAATGGCGTTGCTTTGGGATGAAAACAAGGCCGTTCGTCGAGTGTCATACGGAAACCGGCCTTTGCCGAGGCTTCCTGCTGCACTATTTGTCCGTGGAACAAGCCACTATACACTTTTACGGCAAAGACATAGCCCGCCTGATAAAGGGTGTCGGCCTCCTCATCGGTTGTAGGCTCCTGACCGTTTGCGGCGGTGATGCGAACCAGCAGTTTCACCGTCTTCCCGCTACTCCCACGGAAAGCCGCCAACGTGGAGGGCAGTGCCATGGCTGCTGCCTTCACCTGCTCTGCGGTCTCGCAGTCATCAATGCCACCGATGGTCAACAGCACCAGTCCGTTCCAGGTCTTAAATGCCAAGTCGCCATTGGGGGCTTTCGTCAGTTCCACTGCGGGATAGACACGCGGCAAAAGGTGCATGTCCTTAAACTGCCACCCCAGACTGACGAGCATCGGCAAGTGGCGGCGCAGATCCTGCACCGTCTGCTGTTTCGTGTCCGTCTGAATACGGGTGATGAGTTTCTCGATAGTGGAGGTCGTGACGTGCGGCACATTCTTCTTGTCTGTTCTTATCAATGTTACTTTCATAGTGATGATCTTTTATGTTGTTCCTGATACCGTGTAACAGGCGTTCAGTAGTCATGTACGGATCGTTCCGATAATCCTTTACCCCTATTACAAGAGTGTTGTAACACTGTTACATGACAACTGTAATGCTCTTACAAGCATACTGTAATGGCGTTACAAGTCTGCTGTAAATATATCTTTGCTACATTTAAATCTAAATCTTGCTACATTTAAATGTAACAAGTGCGGGATTTAATTCTCTCCCCGAAGACCACTTCCTCCTTATAACCCGCACGGCGGAAGATGGCGCGGATGTCGGCCTGCTGGCGAGGCGTGAGCCACTTCTTGCCATTGCGATAGAGATAATAAGTGCCGTTGCCACCAAGATATTGTGTCAGACGATGGCGCATGGCTACAAACATCTCATTCATTCGTGGCTGGTTCTTACTGACGAATCCTGTGGCCAGCAACACCTTCTCATCCTTGCGGAAGAAACGGCACTTGCCATTCTTGAGGGCACCGGGGAAGACGGCCTCACCCCATTCATAGCTGTCAGGAAGGGCCAGTGCTGTCTGAAAGCGCAGACACTGGTCCTTCATGGGGCACTGCGCATTGAAACAATACCTCCATCCGGAAGGTATCTGTTTGAAATCGTACTTCTGTTCCATTTTTTGTTTTTATAGCTATCGATTTAGCCCTGCAAAGATACAAAAATTTTAGCCAGAATGCAAGAAAAACGGCAAAAATCTTCAAAATAAACAGCAAAATTCTCAGAAGCAGATACTTACTGTCACTCTGCCACCCTTACTGCCACCAGGCAACCACCTCATAATGAGCCGGTTATCCCCATGGTGGCAGAATTGCAGTAATTGTGGACACAAAACTTTCTATGCAGCAATAGCCAAAACCAGCAGATACAAATAATATTTAATGTAACGAACAAATTTATAAAAAAAAGGTGCTGGGTCTCGCGACTCAGCACCTCCACTCATGGAAACCAAAGCTTTGGTTTATATTAGGAATTAATATCCAGGATTCTGCTTAAGAAGCGTATTCTTCATAAGCTCAGCAGCCGGGATAGGCATATCCATCTTGTTGACATCGAAGTCGAATTCACGCTTAGACCAAGGATAGTTAGCGTAATCGTCACCTCCGTTATCCTTTGGATAATTATAGTCGATGTGATCCTGAATATAACCAGACTTGATCATATCTGGGCAGAGACACCACTCAGAGTTGAACTCCTTACGACGCTCCTCGTTCACAGCCACCTTCCAAGCCTCAGACTTGTGAGTGTAACCTACACGGTTAGGTGTAGCCTGCAGCTTGGTGTAGTATTCCTTTGCAGAAGGAACGGTCACAGTAGCAGTGAGGACACCAACAGGATATGCATCCATGTGTGGTTTTGCATGTGGGTGATCATTATTGCCCTGCCAAGGATATGCATCATAGACATTGTTGAAGTGGGTAATATACTTGCTGTAGTCCTGACCGACGGTCAAGTTACCCCAAGCACGGTTACGGAGGATATCAAGCTGTTTCCAGCCCTCTTCATCCTGGCCAGTACGGAAGCAGCACTCTGCATAGTCGAGCAGCACGTTAGCATAACGTTTGCCGTAGATGATGGTCGGTGACCACATCTGTGTACCCCAAGAGTTACCATCAGCATATGCATTACGCCAGATCTTAGTCGTCCAGATAGCAGGAGCGAACTCACCGTTGGTGAAGTGGAACTGCTCAGTCTTGGTTCCTGACCAAACACCTTCAGCATTCTTGAAAGGATGAACAACCTGACTATACTTGGGATCTGCGGCTTCACTATATTTTGTTCCGAGAGAGTCCTTCAGATAAGGATGGAATCCATAAACGACTTTTGACGGTTCAATACCATACTTGGCCATCTGGTCAGCAGGTACGTGGCCAGTTGCGCAAGACGCATCACGACGAGTGTCACCGGGTTCGTAGCAAGCATACCACTCCCAAGAGAGGTACTGCGAACCCCATCCACCGTTCTCAGGACAAGCGGTGAACCACTTGAACATATTAGGATTACAGAAGGTGATGGTACGGTCACTGCCCCAGCTGCTCCATTCATTACCTTCGTCTGAACACATGGCCCAGATACATTCCTTGTTCCAGAAGCCAGCTGGATCCCAGTTGGTTGCGAAGTTGGTAGAAAGCTCATAGGTACCACTGTCGATAATGCTCTTCAACTCAGCCTTAGCCTTGGCATAGCAGTCAGCAGCCTGGTCAGGGCAACGGTAAGCCTTCCACATGTAGGCGTCAGCCAGGTAAGCCTTTGCCATACCCTTGGTGCAACGGCCATACTCACCGTTGAAAGGTTTCCAGTCCAAAAGCTCAGAAGCCTTCTGGAAGTCCTCGATGATGAAGTCCCACATCTCTTCGTAGGTCTCAGCAGCAGCCTTGTTGGGCGTGTTGTTGAAGTCCTCACCAGTGTTCAGCATTGGTACACGACCGAAAGTGGTAGCCAGCCAGGTGTAGAAATAGCCACGGAGGGCGCGAGCCTCACCTTCGCACAACTTCTTTGCAGATTCGGTGACGCCTTCTGCAGTCTCCAAACCAGACAGATAAAGGTTCGCACGGCAGATAGCTGCGTAGGCGTGTGCCCAACCCTCGCCGAGCTCACCGACGTTGGCATCCCAGGTCTGGTTGAGGAACTTTACGTCCCAACCCGTACACTGGGTATCCATGGTCGGGTGGCTACCAGTAAACAGATTAGGTTTGTAACCCCAGCTGTTATCTTGCTGGCTGACGTTGTTGTAAGCATAGATACCGTTCAAGCTGAGGCGGGCATTTGCATCACTATTATACTGTGCTTCAAGATCCACGATGTCATACTGTGTTACGTCCAGGAACTTATCATTGTTGCAGGATGTCAGGCCCAGGCCCATCATACCGCACAGCGCAGCTCCGAAAATATAATATCTTGTCTTCATATTTGTTGTTCTTTAAACTTTTTATTCTTAACTTCTTAACTACTTAACTACCAAGTTTAGAATGTTACGTTCACACCGAACTGGAAGGTACGAGGTGTTGCATAACGACCAGTATCAAGACCGGTGTAGATCACACTACCCTGACCGATCTCAGGATCACCGTACTTAGCATAACCAGAGATGGTAGCGAGGTTCTGAATGGCGAAGTAAACGCGGGCATTCTGCAGCAGTACCTTCTTGACGAGGTCACGTGGCAACGTGTAACCAATCTGGAGGTTGCTGATCTTGAAGAAGTCACCGTTCACAATCCAAGCGTCGCTGACACGGGCGTTCTTATTGTCATCAAGACGGGTCAGACGAGCCAATGAAGCGTTAGGATTGGTAGGACTCCACATATTATTGTAGCTTTCCTCCAGCAGGGCTGGTGTCCAAGAGTCATCAGATGGGTTCATGATACTGTAACGCATCTTAGAGTAAGAGAGGATCTTCATACCGAATACACCGTAGGTATAGATGCTGAAGTCCCAGTTCTTATAAGTAGCACTGACATTCAGACCATAGTTGAATGAAGGCAGACCGTTGCCGAGAATCTGGCGGTCACTATCGTTCAGTGTGCCATTACCGTCAGTATCCACGAAGAGGAAGTCACCCATTTGGGCTTTGTCTTGTCCCTGAGCCTTGGCCTTAGCCAGCATTTCGTCGTTGGTGATGATACCAGCAACTTTATAACCATAGTAAGAACCTACGGCCTCGCCCTCACGGCAGATAGAGTGGTTGTCCCACAGGAAACCAGTACCATTGACAGCACCGACGTTTGAACCGTCCATGGAGTCTTCTGCAGAATAGGTGCTGTTGCTACCGCCACAGGTTGAAGGATAGTCAACACCCATCTTCTTGATCTCGTTCTTCAAGGTAGAACCGTTGAAGGCCACGTTGAGGGTCCAGTCCTTGTTCAGACGCTTGTTATAGTTGACAGAGAACTCGAAACCGTAGTTGTTGATCTGACCGAAGTTGGTGTAGATTGAAGAGTTACCGGCTGACGGACGAATCTGACGATCAATCAACAGATCCTTGGTCTTACGGGTGAAGTAGTCCAAAGTGATGGTCAGCTCGTTGTTGAGGAAACCGAGATCCAAACCGAAGTTCAGCTGCTCGTTGGTCTCCCACTTCAGATCAGGATCCACCAGAGGCGCATATAATCCCTGTTGGCGATTGAATGAACCGGTAGAACCACCGCCCGCACCATTTTGATAGAACTGGTACTTGGTGTTGTTAGCAGTCAGGGCGTATGTAGAACGGCCAGCGATACCACCGGCGTTACCTGTCTGACCCCAACCCACACGGAGCTTCAGGTTGTCGATCCACTTCACATCCTTCATGAACTTCTCCTCAGAGATACGCCATGCACCGGCTACTGACGGGAAGGTACCCCAACGGTTGTTTGAAGAGAAGTTTGAAGAACCGTCACGACGTACGGTACCTGTGATGATATAACGGTCAAAGAGGCTATACACCAGACGTGCATAGTAAGAAATGGTCTTTACTTCAGCGTTGAAACCACCACTGCTCGGATTAATCGTCTCTGCCAGAGAGATCTGACGGTTCTTTTCTGAGAGGAAAGTATGACCGCTACCGCTGACCCAAGAGCCCTCATACTGGCTGACAGAGTTACCGATCATGGCTGTCAGGTTGTGGAAAGATGTATTCCAGTTGTAAGTCAGATAAGTCTCAATGCTCTTAGAGAGACCCTTGCTTTGGCCAAGACCGAAGTTGTAGTACTCCTTGTCACGGCCTTCGTAGTTGACTGGAGTCATTTTGCCACCGATCATATTGTAGCGCTTGTACATACCAGAGAACTCATCGTTGTCACTGTGTGACTCAGTCCAAGAAGCGATCGAGTGGACATTCAGCTTATGCTCTTTCAGGTTGAGCAGTGTAATATCGATATAGGGGTTGACAGAAACGCGTGAGTTACGGGTCTCACGGCCGATCTCCATCTGGGTGGCATAGGGGTTCTGTGCACCGGCGGTCATACCTTCCCAACCGTCAGGTGTCGGAGCCTTACTTGCACCATAGGTGCCGTCTGGGTTCACCACATTCACCTTGATATGCTCACCTGAAGCATCGTCAATGTAGTCGAGTGACGGAGCCATCTGGGCGATATCACGCTGTGAAGACAGGTTCTGGTTGTTACCAAGACCGATGTTGTTACCCTGAATAGTAGAATACATATAGTTGATGTCACCACCGAACTCGATATAGTCGTTCACCTTTGATTTTACGCCTGCACGTGCGGTCAGACGGTTGTACTTGGTGTTCACGATAATACCCTTGTTGTCAAGGTAACCGATAGAGAAGTTATACTGGGTCTTCTCATTACCGCCGCTGGCAGAAATACCATACTGCTGCTTCAGACCAGTGCGATACATCTGATCCTGCCAGTCGATATAGTTACGCTTGCCGTCATAGGCCTCTGACCAGATCTGGTTGTTCAGCGTCTGGCCGTCGTTGGCCTTTGACTCGCGGATTGAGCGGGCATAAGCATCGCCAGTAAGAGTCTTCAGCTTGTAAGGAAGCGTCTGAATACCGATATCAGCAGTGATATTGACGTTCATCTTACCCTTCTGACCGTGCTTGGTGGTGATCATGATCACACCGTTAGCACCTGCAGAACCGTAGATGGCGGTAGCAGAGGCATCCTTCAACACCTCGATGCTCTCGATGTCGGCGGGGTTCACGAAATCGGCGTTGGTTCCGCACTGTACACCGTCAACCACATACAGAGGGTTAGCGTCACCGTTGATGGTACCGATACCACGAATGCGGATAGCTGACTTTGTGCCAGGCGCACCATCCTGATTGGTAACCATCACACCGGCAGCAGCACCCTGCAGGGCCTGAGCGATGTTAACAGGAACCTTGCGCTCCATCTGCTCCTTGTTGATAGTAGCGACAGATCCGGAGATATCGCTCTTCTTCATCGTACCGTAACCTACGACCACGACGTCGTTCAGCATCTGGGCATCTTCTTTCATCACAACATTCAGGTTGCTTTGACCGGCTACTTTCACTTTCTGGGGTACATAGCCGACATAAGAAATCTCGAGGGTAGCGTTAGAGGCTGCCTGAATAGAGAACTTACCGTCGAAATCGGTAATGGATCCCTGCTGGGTACCTTGTACTTTCACAGTCGCACCGATGATCGGCTCGCCTGCTTCATCATTCACTGTTCCCTTTACAACGTTCTGAGCCAGTGCTCCCATGGGGAACAAACAGAGCAGGAACAGAGTTACTAATGGCTTTTGCAGCGATTTAAGAATTCGATTCATACTTTAATGAGGTTTAAATGTTCATACTTAAGTA
>ONAE01000083.1 GCA_900315695.1 uncultured Prevotella sp.
AGCCTACTTCTTCACCTACTCGGCAGAGGGAGCGGACGACCTCGTGGAGGGAAAGATCAGCTACAACAAGGATGCGGGCACTGGCGTTATCGCCTTCCCTGCCATCAAGGACAGCCCTGTTTCAGGCCAGACCGTCAACTTCAAGATGGTCTCCGACGAGGTGATGGAGTTTGAGCTGACCTACGAGGGCAAGAAGGTAACAGGCAGCTGCGCATGGCTCTGCAAAGACTTGAGCAACTGGGACACGGAAAGCGACGATGCCGAATGGAAAGAGCTGATGGCTTATTATGAGAGCATATCCGCTGAAGGTCCTGACGGCAGCATCGACTGGAGCGGTTCGGCAACTGTGACAGTAGAAGATGTGGATGATGAGGGTAATCCTGTGGAGAAGGAAGTGACAGTGACTGACCTCGACAAGCCGCTGGAGTGGAACGATAAAGTGTCATCAGCCAGAGCTAGTACCAGAATTGCCATTACTTCAGCCATCTCCGCGGGGCTGGAAGTATTCACAAGCCTCTTTGAGGAAGATCCTACTGAAGAGATCAACGCCAAGCTGGACGCCGTTCTCGACAAACTCGACAATGTGCTGCAAAACCAGCAGATAATGATGGCGAAGCTCGACGAGATAAACGGACGCCTCATCGAAATCGCCCAAAGGATGGAAAAGACCGAGATCGTGAATATGTTCAACAACCGCAACGAAAAATACTACAATAAGCTGAAGGTGCAGAACACCAAATACTTCAACGATGCCTACAAGGCATATAAGGCGAACAAGAACGACCCCGAGTTAGCTGATTATGCCAAGGCATGGGTGGGCAAGAACGAAGAATTTGCCAACCTCACTTGGGAGTACATAGAGTACCTTACCACTGTGGAGCATACTGGTTACGGCAAAGGTCTGGACCGCATCTATGACGGACTGGTATTCGACAAGTACCCCTGGGAGCATATAGGCGTAGGCGACCGCAAGAGCTATCGAGCCTACGACTTGACGATGATTGCCAAGTGCCTCTTCATGATCAGCCTCTACTCAACCTATGGCGGACTGAACAATGTTGAGAAGAAAGGTCTCTACAACAGTTACAAAGCCCACAAGCCCCAGCTTAAGGCGTTCAGTGAGTTTAAGATTTCCGACCCCGACAAGTTCCGTGTCTGCCAGATCAAGGGTGCCCACTTTGTGATGCACAAGGAATTGCAGAAGTATAATTACTGTGGAAAGAATAATGAGGCTCCTAATCTGCCACTTTACCATTATCGTGTTGTCTATAGACCTGAATGGCATGAGGCTGGCTCCATCAAGATAGAGAACCCCAAAGAACTGTTATCGAAGTTGATTAGCAAGAATGAAGCTATTGCTATCTATGACTATTATAACGCTGCAGTCTATCCTAACCAGAAGTATATCTGGTGGTATAACATGCTGGTAGAAGGTAACGACTTAGCAGGCGGTGCAGTCTATGCCAAGAAACCGACCGTTAATGAGCTATGCCTAATACTATATGGGGAGATTCATGGAATGGTTGAGAGATATTCTCGCCCTTTGATGCATTCTCTATTGAAGAACGAAAAAAATAATATGTGGTCGTCGATGGGAATAGTAAATAAGGGAAATACGTGGACATGGACTCACTATGATAATTTGGAGTATTATGCAGCGATTGTAGAGAAACGCTTCTAAGTCGTATTTTAATAAGTGCAACATAATTGTAAATCAACGGGAATCCCTGCTCATCACTGAGCAGGGGTTCTTTTTATGGGATCAGCGGAACCGACCCCTGATCACGTTGGCGAAAAAAAAGAGAGGGCTAGTAGCCCTCTCTTGCTAATCCCCACCCTCGCATCATGGCGAAGTAATCTAACGAGTCCGTACCACATTCCTGAATCGCCATCGCCACACCGAGCATCATCCAGCGTTCGGGCTGCATAGACGGGATGCCGAGGGGTTCATCGGGGGCAATCCCCGTCAGGCGACTCACGTTCTGGATATACGTAGCCGTGAGATTCTCATTAGGCGGAGCCCACTTGTTGATAATCGCCCGGATCGTATAGAGCCGATACTTATGATAATAGGTACGCGTGAGCAGGTAGAACGCAGCGCGCCAACCATACTCAAGGGTTTCAAACTGACAAAATTGTGAATCTGTCTGCTGGGCTCGTAAACCCTTCCACTGATCCTTACTGCGGCGGATATTCAGTGGATTGTTGTTTCTAATTCCTCGTGGTATCATCACTTTTAAATTTTTACATTATTACATTTTACGTTTTACATTGTACAACGGCACGTTGGCACGTTGGCACGTTATAGCATCAGACAACCAGTCTTGCGAAAGGTTGACAGACCAGTGGGCGTTCCTCTGCCATCACTTACTTTCACTATCAGGCGATCACTCAACAGCCGACGCGTTTTACTGCGCACAGCACCATCACTTGATAGATTAAAACAGCGCATCACATCTTCACTGGTGAACACTTCAGGCAGTCTTGAAAAGCCTTCCAAAGTCTTCTGCTTGCGCTGCAGGTTCACGTTGGCATCCTTCAACTTGTTGTCGAAATAAGCCTCTGCCATGGCGCCGAAGTAGTGACGCTGACAGGCATACTGGATATTCACGATCAACTCAGCCAGTTGCCAGTCCACCTCATCGGTTTCGAACGAGCCACACCAGTAGTTGCCTTCCTGATGCATCTTGTCCCAGTGGCGCATCACGATGAAGGGCGCAGAAAAGTTCAAGCCATGATAGGCACAGCGCTTCAGCAGCATCTCGTCGGCCTTCGATTCGTTCTCTTCAGCATCTGCCATGCGGCGTGCTGTCCAGTCGTAGAGCTCATCCACGATCTTCTGCACAGAGAGTTCGCCCTTCATGCGATCCAGCTTCTCAGCCCACGCCTTCAGACGGTTATCGCTGTCGTAATCCACAGCCGATTCACGGCTCATCATCTGGAAGTTAGTGGCAGGCAAGGGGATACAGGTCAGTCGAGTGGCGAGTCCAGAACCGAAGTTCTGCTCATTCACCATCTTCCTCAGTGCGATGGGCGTGCCAGTGTAGATATAGTTCCAGATCACGTAGAACTCCTGAAATACGCTGTCCACATTCGAATACGCCTGACCATCTTCCTCATTGTGGAACGCTTTCAACTGAAGTGCCTGCTTGTCGATGTAAGCACCACCCTTCTGTAGCGACAGGGTGTTGTCCAGCTCCGTGTCGAAGGTCAGCATGTGCAGCTGCATCGGCTCGCCATCCACTTCCTCCTTGGCATTCACCATGTCCTGAATGAACTGAGCGTTCGAAGTACGCGCAGGGTGGATCCGCACCACCACTTTCGGCTTCTTAGGTTTCTCCTTGTTGGCCCCCTTCGTGCGCATCTGTTCACGATAGGCGTTGATGGCATCCTTACCCACCTGATCAGCCGCTATGATGGGCGCAGCCAGCAGTTTAAACAGACGTGTGGCAAAGCTCTTACCACTCGCAGGATCGCCGATAATCAGCGTCGAATTGTTCAGTCGTCGCAGTTCCTCTGGCCGATGGTAGAAGCGATAGGTGCAGCGTGTCATCAAGGTCATCAACAGCCCCCCACCCACAAACAAAGCCGCAGGATACTGGTTGCGCTTCAGTCCCTTGCAGATATCTTTCAGGATGGGATAATCCTCACTCAGCGCCTCTATCTGCGTCCCCCATTCCCACAGCTTCTGACTGATGATGGATTCTGAGGTCACGGCTGATGCCTGAGCGTTGAGAGAGACGTTCAACGACTCCAACACCTCGCGCATGGGTTTCGAGAGTCCCTTGGGTGGCTCTTTGCAGGCAGATTCCACGATGGCGTGAAGCTCCTGCTCCTCCAGTCCCAGTCGGGGCATCACCTGCATCAGCAGCTCACGGCTGTTGTCGCAGATTGCCCGCAGACTCACTGCCAACTGATAGAGCTTCACATTGCGTTCACCCTCCTGTGGCACACCGCCATTCCGTTTCCACCACTCATCAATAATGATGGCGTATGGGAGTCCTTTGAAGGATTTTTCTTCTGAGATCTCTCCATGCGCTTCGCTTAGTCGAGATGACAACCCACTTGTCACCTCGAGCGCAGTCGAGAGGTCTCCTCCATCCTCATTCGTAGCCTGTGAATGACCGTCTCGATATAGAGCAGTATATCGCTCACTAAACGCTTTGTTCTCATACGTAAACAGTTCTTTGTCCAAATACAAAATGTCTGAATTTTTACAAATGTAACTCATTCTTGATGAGTCCTTCCCACTTTCATCTACTTCCACGCCCAAGACCTTCGCCATGGCGTGCTGGTTGTCGATCAGGTTGCCCCACTCCGTCCGAGCCTTAAACACGATCTTCAACCCATGTCCCGATGGCGTGATATAGACTAAAAGAATGCCATTTTTTACATTTTTACATTCTTTCATTATTACATTGTCGAACACCCCTTTGGGGTTTTCGACGTGGTCCACGTCCATCACCACCAGTCCTGTCAGTCGTGTGGCACTCTGCTTGCGCCAGCGCCCCACCTTACCAGTCTTCGAGGTCGTCTCGTCGAAGGTCGCCTGGAAGATAAAGGCAGGCAGCTTGCGTTTCAGCGCAGCCTCGCCCGTCTCACGATACTTGTCGATGTTCTCGTTCCATTTCTGTGCCCTGACGAGCGCATAGAACTGCGCTTCGTCAACGGGCAAGGTAGGATTACTGAAATTCTTCTGATAACAAAATCCCATAGACTACTTAGTTTTAAGGTTAAACAAATTCAATCAGTTCACGGTCGATCAGGGCGTTCTTGGCATCACGGGTGTTGTCATCCAGCAAGCCCATCACACGTGCTGTCCCCATATCCTTAGGGAATGAGCCAAATACCTTCAGACGTTCTTGCGACTCCTTCACCCACCCCCAGGGCAGCTTCTTCACAAGCACGTCCTTTTCGCGAGGGCGAGGCTGGCGGTTATACGCCTTAAAAGTGATACGGCCTGTGTTCTGATCCATATACAAAACACCCTGTACATACTTGCCATCCAGCAGCTGTTTCAGCAATTCAATGGCGTTCAAAATGTAAATAAACTTTTTCATAATCGATTCGAATTTATGAGCGTCAGAAAAGCGGGGTTTTAGTTTGAGCTCAATTACATCTAGATACCTTTCCACCACTCAACCTCCAACTCGGTTATTACTTTATCTGATAATTATCTCTTTGGTGTCTTTGTGTCTGACTGCTCCCCAGCTCCTTCCTGCATCCCGCAAGCCTGAGGATAACCGCCAGAAGGGACAGACGAACTTCTGCTGAACCACCAGCTGCATCTTACGGCAGATCCGGGTGCCCTCTTCATCCACTTCCCGATGTTCGCATGAGCCACACCTTTTCTTCACGCAAACACGATACTTATTGACCACTGTCTCCATCACCCTATCATCTCATTGATAAACTGGCGTCCAGCCTCTGTCCACACCAGGGTTGATCTCGTCTTACGCTTGCCCCTGCTGTTGTATCTCACAGAGTAGCGATACTTGGCAAATCCTTCGTTGCGATATTTTCGAGTCAGCTCATGATGACCATTCATCTTCTGCACGATGCCCTTGTCAGAGAGGAATGACAGCAGGTCGTTCGCATTCAAGCCATAGGGCTTGGCAATCTCCGTCGAGGTGTAGCAGTACTTGCACTGTTGGTTCAGCTCCTCCAGTTCTTCAGCGATGATGTCGTCCGCTCTTTCAAGCACATCCTCATCGTCTAAGCCCCTCAGCTGAGGCAGTACAAATTCCGAGAACTCATATTCCAGCTGATTCCACCTGAGTGCCATCTTGATTGTCACCTCCTCGTTGAATCCTGCTGCCACAAAGAAGCACTCCATCTTCGTCAGTGAATAGCAGTATCGCTGCCTGCCTTTTTCATCTTTGTATTGCTCCATCACAAATCTGCTGCCTCTCATCTTTTCCCAGGCTGGTTCCATCTCCTTGATGATCTTCATCACCTTTTGATGCTGTTCGCCTGAAATATCAGCAATCTCGATCGAAGTCATGTGTTGTTGCATCGTCTGATGCTGATTCATTTGAATAATCTTTGCTTTCATTTTCTTTTGTTTTACGTCACCTCCTTTATGTGACCTTTTAAATAATTAATAATGTATTCTTTCTGTTTCCTTCTTTCATTTTACTTCTGCCTTCAGAAGTTTCGTTGTATCAGTAAGTCAAAGAGCACTGTCAAACCTCGTTTCCGTTCGTTGACAGTGCAAAAGTAGAAAGACTTCTGGAGCCTCACAATAGCTGAAAGAGCGTTGTTGCAAACCTTGTTGCAGAAACCAATCACTTGTTGCAACTCTTGTTGCAATCGGCTCTTTTTGCTTTACCAAAAGCACTCAAAAACTGCTTAACCACGTTAATTCTTCTGAGAGATTCGCTTGCATCATCCATATCAAGAAAAGTCCAATTGGGATATGAATCAAGCGTTTTTGAATATGCACGAAACAATGTGAAACGTGTGGGCAACCCCTCTATACCTATTTCATATAGATAGTCGAGGAAAGCCTGTGGCGAGCGGAAACCATCATAGTCATCAACCAGCCCTTCATTGATCGCCATCATCACCCACGTATAGTCGTAGCCAAAGCGGAACACATGGTTCGCCCGCAATGTCTGGATGGCATACAACATGCACTGGTCGCGCTGGCTGGTAACCTCGGCTACGCTGCTCTCGCCCACCACTTTCACACTAGGGCACAATGCAATCATGCCCATAAACGACTCAAAGGCTGAGTCTTCAATCTCTAAAACAATTTGTTTCATTCTGTTCACGAGTTGCGAAACAGAATAGGCCTACCTGTCTCAGGTTATTTTATTATAGTTTTAACGCATCCGAAAATGCGACGCAAAGGTAGGATTAATATCATTATGAAAACAAAAAAATAGCAGGTATTATCCATAATGGCTGATAATACCTTTTTTCGGCTGATAATGGCTCTTTTCGGCTGTTGGAGCCAGTCAACTAAAGATTAAGACTCGCTCTTAGCTTCTCATAGATAGGATCATCATTGTAGCTGGTACTGAATTTGTTGGTCCAGTCGTTATATCTTCGCTCCGTCAACAATCCTTCCACTTCAGGAAACTCCTTCATCACAGCCTTATAGGGAATGTGGTCTGTCAGATTCAGATCGTAGAGGAGTCTGAAAGGTCTGGCAATGTCTTTTGCCACCTTCTGACCTTTCAATGCCCGATGCAGGAACTGAAGCAATTTCTCAAAATCATCAACACGGAAATACACACGGATGTTGTCGTTCTTCTTAGCGTTCTTGGCTTTATGGAGCTTGGTTCGCGTTACCAGCTCCAGCGCATCCTCATAGCCGAAAGCCTCAAGGTCACTGCACTCGATAAGATTGGCTTCGTTCTCATACGAATCGGAAAAGTCTTTGTACCACAGATCGCGTTTCTCTTTGGGATCCCATGGCTCCATCACCAGCTCCACCCCACTATCCTTCAGCACCCAGTTGAAGGCACTCGCCACCATATCTGCCAGAAGGTCGGGATTACGAACGCCACGAGAATTTTTGCTAAGCACCAGATAAGGCTCCTTAAAGTAAATCGGATGAAGCACAATCCACACATAGGTAAAATCCATTTCGTTTTTGTATTGACCAAGTCCCATGAGCGTATGGCCATTCACTGGCATCGAATAGTAGTGGCGGATATACTCCTTCCCCTTGTCTTTCGGATGCACGAACTTCAGTGTCTTGGCTTTGCGTACATCATCATCCATTGCCTTGGCCAGCAGCTGCCACTGGTCAGAATAGGAATACTCGTTGAATAACGTGCGCTGACGATTCACGAGGCGCATCTTATAAAATCTTTTTTCTGGTACCATCTGTTTATTATTTTTCTTGGTTATTTATTTTGATCCGCAAAATTACACCATTTTCATGAAATGTGCAAATTTACACTCAAAATATTTGATGGTTATAAAACTACGAAGCATGGCAACTCCTTGCTCAGTAAAAGCATAGGGGAGATATTTTGAGTGCTGACCTCTTCCGTTTTTTAAGATCACATTTTGTGATGTTAAAGCGCCAACGCTTTCACTTTCATAGATATTTGATGTCGCAAATCACCCGACCTGTCGCAACAACTCAGACAAGAATCAAGCCATTTTCTTGGAAAGAGATAAAAATCACCTTATCTTTGCATCAGTTTAAGTTTCATACATTTAGTTAGGGTTTATAGTTTGTTTCTTCATAAGTTGTTTTTTCAGGTCCAAGAACTCCAGCACAAACGGATCACGAATAAACTGTGTGGGAGCCGTCTCATTCTCTACACTAATCAGGCGACGATAATGTGACCACGTCAATTCGGGACGCAGTGTGTCCCATTTTGGGTTTCCTGGCATTGGCAAGAATCTCACTTACATTGGCATTATTTACCGAATAGTTCGTGATGCGTACCAAGTCGCACCAGTTTTATGACATTGGCCGCTTCGTCAATCCATATCAGCAAGAAATCATCTTCGACATGGCACTCTAAGAAACCTTTGAGTTTGCCCGAAAGTGTGTGCGGCTTATACTCGGCAGGTACAGACCCGCTTTTCTTCAAGTGTTTCAACACCTCTTTTAGAGCCGCTATCTTTGAGGGCTTGTTCTGATAGCGTTTCAAGTCTTTCTTGTATTGTGTACTCTGTTTAAGTATCATAGTGTTTTGACGTACTCTTCGAGGTTGTCGATGTTCTCTTCTGTCAGTTCGTCAAGTTCAACACCCGACCTACATTCAGCCATTGCCGCCAAAGTCTCGGCATTTGGCTCATTGTAGAGCGATTCATGCAAAAACCACTCCACCAAGTTGTTGACACTCCGATGCTGCCTTTTGGCCTCGGCTTTCAGACCCTCTAAAAGATAAACAGGTAGTCTGAATGATGTTGCGCTGCGTTTTGTTGTTGTTGCCATATTATTATTTGTATTACATTTGTATTGCACTTGTATCACATTTGCGGTGCAAAGATAGACATTTTCTGCCTAACTACCAAATAATAATAGAGAAATATTATCAATAATCAAAAATAAAGTACAGAAAATCACTCAAACGTGCCAACGTGCCAACGTGCCGTTGGTGTTTTTTAGTTTTTAGATAGATTGAGGGAGGAGAAAAATAATAGATATATATATTTATATTATATATATATTATAATATATATATAATATAAAATAATTATTAAGGCAAATTGGGGGCAGTATGGAAAATACAAATGGCACGTTGGCACGAAAGGGTGACTGGGAGTTAGCTCGCAGCCAGATTTGATTTTCATCGAATTCCTCCTCGCAAGGCATAACTCAAGCAAGCTTGGTTCTGCCCTTGCTTCGTTCGTCATTTTAACATTTCAAGGTTTTTTGGAAAAACGCTTGCAGGAGTGATGAATTTTTTGTACCTTTGCAATGTCAAATGAGAAAGGTAGAAACACCGCCCATTAAGGATAAAAATTGCGAGGATTAAGTCTAGAAATTGCGCGCATTAATGGTAGCAAGATTTTCCTTTAATAGTGGTTGTTGAAGCCTGATCAAGCGACACCGAGAACTATAATCATTAATATTAACATCTACTTAAAAACTAATTAAAATTATGGCTATTAAAGTTATTGCACAACTGCGTGAAGTGAAAATTGGTAAGAACCCGGGTAAGAAGTTCGTGATGCGTCCGAAGAAGGTGTTCCAGGAGGCTGCTACCCACTCAGGTATTTCATCTGGTGTGATCAAGGCGGCTTGGGATGCCGCCGGTGAGGTGATCCGCACCTGGGCGACCGAAGGTCACTCCATCCCTCTGCCCGGACTTGGCACGATGCGCTTCGGCGTGCGCTCAAAGGCGGTCGAGAAGCTGGAGGACGTGAAGGCTAACCTGATCAGCGTGCGTCGCATCATCTTCACCCCGAACGTCGATGTGAAGGACGAGTTGAAGAACACCTCTATCCAGATCACCTGTCTCGATGAGGATGGTAACGTGCTGAAGCGCGTGACTTCCGGTGACAGCGGGGATATTGAGGATAACGAGAATGGTGGTGAGAACCAGAACAGTGATAGTAACTCAGGTACCGACATTCCTCCAGTGATTAATCCTTAAAGAAAGGAGATAAGTTATGACCAAGAAAGAAACTGCAAAGTTCATTGCACAGATCATCGTGTCGATAGCATCGGCGATACTGACAGCGCTGGGTGCCACGTCGTGCATGAG
>ONAE01000132.1 GCA_900315695.1 uncultured Prevotella sp.
ACGCATGTGGCTGTCCTGAAGAATATTCCTGATGCCTTCATCGGCCCGGAGGAATGTGGATTGCGTAATATGCAGGTCGTTAGGACTATCCCACGACCAATAGTTCACCATACCAAACAGGTCCAGATTGTTGTAGCGATAACGCAAGTTCAGCGTGCTACTGGGGTCGCTGAAGCCATACGCCAGATCCTGATTGTTGGCTGCCATCAGGTCGAAACCGAAACCAGCTCCCTCGCGGCGAATAGTCTTGATACGTACTACTGCCGAAATAGTAGCATCGTACTGCGCACCAGGATTAGTAATCACCTCCACACTCGCAACCTCCTCCGAACGCAAGCGTTTCAGTTCGTCCTTATCTCGCATCTTTCTTCCGTTGATATAAAAGACAGGTGTACCCTTACCCAGCACTTCCAGGTCTTCGCCCTTCAGCGTCATGCCTGGTACCTTGGCCAGCATTTCCTTAGCAGTACCCGATTGACCTAAGATTGTACCCTGAATGGTGGTTATCATCGAGTTGCCCGTCAACTTGGTTTTAGGCATCTGCCCCTTCACCACTATCTCATTAAGCATTGTCTGATCTTGCTCCATCTGGATGGTTCCTATTTCAGAGCTCCTTACGTCAACATACTTGGTGCGATATCCGATGTACGAGAATCGCAGAATACAGCAGGCGTCGGTAGTCATAATCTGGAAGTAACCATCCACATCGCTCGTTGCACCTTGTATATAAGTAGAGTCGGCCGTAAGCAGGGCCACACTTACAAATGGCAGAGGTTCACAGCTATCATAGCTACCATTTTCAAACTGATCTTTTTCATTTTTCTATTTATTAAATGTTTTGCCAGTTTGATGCTACACAAGCATAAAAAAGTTGCAATCCACCCCATTTCTGGGATGAATTGCAACATTTTGTGACGAATGGCATACTACGATATGTACTATTTCGCTATTTCGTAAACGTACCTATCTCTATCAGATTTCCGTCTGGGTCGGCCACATAGCAGGTACGCTGGCCCCAAGGTTCTGTGGTTGGAGAAAGAACGGAGGCGGCACCATTCGTGAGCGCATGCTGGTATTCTTTATCGACATCAGCGAAGGTGGGCACGTCGAATGCCAATTCTACTGTACCATTGAACCCCTCGGGATATTGGAATTCCCGAGAGACCATATGCTCGAAAGCGTCACGCGGGAAGAGGATAATGCGCATGTTGCCCAGCGTCATCTCCACGTTGGGCTGAATGCCATCCCAATCTGTGGTAAAACCAAAGGTTTTCGTGTAGAAATCGACAGTCGCTTTGTTGTCGCGGGTGAAAAGCCCCACTGTGTTGAATTTGAATCTTTCTTTCATATCATTCATTGTTTAAGTTCAAAGAAATAGAAGTCTGTCCAGCCAGTGTTCTCGGCGTAAAGGTGCTGCTGGCCGCGATACTCGAAACCGAGACGTTCGTAGATTTTGTGGGCGGGTGTGTTTGAGGCGAGGGCATCGAGGCGGATGGTCTGCATGCCTTTACTCTTTGCCATACGGATAGCCTCGCGAATCATCTCTGAACCGATTCCTTTGCCCTGGATGTCAGGACTGACGGCAAGGATATGAATCACAGCCACTTCGTCATCGGCAACTTGCTGCGACCAGTCGATGGCGTGATAATCCTCACCCTGATACATCGTCACTGCCATTGCACCGACGATGACACCTCGCTCATGGTAAATATACATGCTACCCTTGTTGATATAGGCATTGATGCCTTCTTCCGTCGGGTGCTTGCCTTTTTGCCAGCGAGCGTATGTGCCCATCTCTGGCGTACGTGCTGTCACATCATCATAGAAAGCGATGATGGCATCAAAGTCGTTTTGTGTTGCTAATTCTAATCTCATTTCTATTACTCAATTACGAAACTTCTTGGATAGAAATCACTGTAGAAGCGACCGTCTGTGGCGGTGAACTTCAACACGCAGTAGTTGGGATCGGTGACGCCGCCAGGATAGTACTCTGTGTCGCCATCGTGCCAGATCATCTCTTTCGAGGCGGCATCCGTCAGTACCTCCATCGTACCTCTGAGCATCATACCTTTGAAACCTTTGGCATCACAGAAATAGATGCTGGCCTTGGGGTTGGCTTTGTATTGAGCTACGCGTATTGAAAATGTGTTGGTTGTAAAGTAGAAGGTTTTAATACCCTCGCGTTTACGTGGCTTCAGCATGGCCTTGGTCCAAGGAAAACCTTCTTGATCTACTGACGAGATGTAAGCGATGGGCAGTTTGTCGGCCATCTGCGCAATGAGTTCTTTAACACCTGCCAAAGCGGGGTTGACATTCATGACTTCATCGTTATTAATATCCAACGTTTTGCGCCAACGCTTCAGCTGGGGGAAATACGTTTTCATCATGCCAATATATTCCTCTTTGGTAATGGGTTTTTCTAACCCTTCATTAACAGCATTCACAAATTGCGCACAATGTTCGATCATCTCTTCCATCGTGCAGTCCTGCAAGAATTTTCCATCCCTGTAGCAGTACATGCAGTAATCTTCATTCTTCGTGCCGTCGGCATTGGTACCTAGCACATCATCTGTGAGCGGCATACCGCAACTCTGACAAAATCTTTGTTCTTTATTCATATTCTTATGTTGATTATTGACGCTGCAAAAGTACACATTGTTGCAGATAGCACCAAATTTCTGGGATAAACAGCATCAATTTGTGACGAATGGGGGTTAGCATAACCTAAGCCATAACTCATCTGAATTGCCGCCCTATTGTGCGGAAGACACTTCTGAATTTCTCGAAGTAAGTACTAATTCCATTTCTTTTCCGCTCCATTCTTCACCATCTATCACATAGGTGTCGGTACCAGTCACAACGAACCCTACCGTCTCGTAGCAATGAAGGGCCGACGGGTTATTGTCAAACACCCCCAAAGTAATCTTCTGAGCGCCAAAATCTTGTTTCGCCTTCAGGATGGCCAACTGCAGCATCTGCTTGCCATAGCCGTTACCTCGTTTCGAATCGTCCACAATAACAAAGCCAAAACGAATAACGCTTTTATCCTCTGAGGGAAATCTCAATAGGATATGCCCAATGATTTCCTTTCCCACGACAGCTGTGAGAGGATACATGTTATTGCCATTGTATTGCTCTATCATCTCTTCTGGCTGAGCAGGGAATTCTTTGTACCTGTCTGCACTCCAAAGCCGGAAGGCATGCTTATCTTTGCACCAACTCAGAATGGTCGGAGCATCGTTGATATTGAATGGTCGAAGTGTCATCATATTTTTGTTTTGCCAATTATATTTTCATTGTATCCAATGGCATCATCACGCCGCATTGGAAATCAGGCGAGTCGATGTCGGTGCCGTTGTACCATTCCATCGTCATAGCATTGTTGGGGCAATGGAATTCCGGGTGCTGGGGCAGCCACTCCTTGTAGAACTTTTGGAGCTGCTGCTGAAAGGCTTTCATGCCGCCCTCGAAATGAACCTTCAGCCATTTGCCGCTACGGATTGGGAAGAGTTTCATGCCCTCAGGCACGTTGCCACCCTTATATACACCACCTATCACGTAGGTGAAAGTCTTGCTACTGCAAGCGCCAAAATTCTCCTCCGCACAGGTCATGCAGTTGTGGTTGGGGATGTCGCAAGTGCAGAGTCCGAACTCGCCGACGCCGTTGTCGATGGCTGCCTGCTGAAAAGCATCTGGTGTTTTGTGCTCCATAAACACTGGCTTGACGATTCTTTCCACATACTCGCCCCAGAACTTAGGGCACTCTTCCTGTCCCTTGCAGAATGCAATTTCCTTGTACATACCGATAATCTTAACATCGGCTAATGTAATAATCTCGTGTTTCATTATTTGTTTCTAATTTCCAGTCTTAATACTCTAATTGGTCTATTCTCAGGTTGACTTATTGGCGTTAGTAACAGTTGACAGAATTTATCCAAGGCTTCTGCGAACACCGCAGGCTCTTCAAGGAAGACCATGTGTCCGCAGTCTGCCCCCTGAATGATGGCGTTAGGGAAATGGAGCATCTTATAATGATCTGAACCTACGGCATAATCTTGCCTTCCATAGAGATAAAGGACAGGAACCTTGATGGCGGAAGTCAATGGTCTGAAATCCTCCCCATATTCATCCATGAACAACGGTGTCTCTCCCTTCCCATGCGAGATACAATCCTTATGGAACCGCCATGAACCGATAGAGTCGTTGGCCCATTTGTTGGGTGTGAAAAGCATCCAGCGATTATCATCGTTGAGCTGCGGGAACACCACCATCATCCGCTCTTTCAAAGGACGGCTTTCATCCTTTGCCACAGGACTCGCTGTGTCTCCAAGGATACTGAGGGCCCTTGGCAGCCAGCTATCTACGAAGCTTGTGTCTCTTGATAGCGTGCAATTGATGAACATCATGCCGTCGATGACATTCGGATGAGCTTTCCAATACCCCATCATAAGGATACCGCCCCACGAATGCCCCATCAGCAGCCAATGGTCAATGCCGAGTGCCTGCCTCACTTCTTCCCAGTCTTGAATCTGACGGGCAAAGGAGAAATCATCGTTTTTAGGCGTTTCCGACTTGCATAC
>ONAE01000128.1 GCA_900315695.1 uncultured Prevotella sp.
GATACATCACGATGCCGCACTGGTCAAAACGATGGTGACTGCCCGTGAAATCGGTCTTCACCACGAAGCTGAAGAACTTCTCGCGGGTCTTCATCTGCAATACGGGCGCATTGTCGTTCTGGAAATGATAGTAAGTACGCTGCCAAAGGTCGGTCTTTGGTGCAGTGGTGATAAGGATGGTATCACCCTTCACCTCGTAGCCCTTTGGCTCACGTGTCCACTGCAGGCTGTTTAAATCGATGCGCCCGCTGTCGGCGAGAGCCACCTGAACATCATCTGTAAAATCCATAGTTGTTTCATTTTTGTTCTGCTGTCCACACGCTGCCAGCATGAGGACTGCGCAGATAAATCCTACTGTTGACTTAATACTTTTCATATTGTTTTTGTTATTAGAAAGATCTACAAATGCTATTCTATCTTTCATTTTTTATGTAATTTGCGGATAACCCGGCAAGGATTGCCAACGGCCATTGAATCGGAAGGGATGTCTTTCACCACAACACTACCTGCACCGATGATGCAACGGTTGCCGATAGTAACGCCCGGGCATACCGTCACACCGCCTCCCAACCAGCAGTCCTCACCAATAGTAATCGGAGAGCATCGTTCTACAGGTTTGCGACGTTCAACGTAGTCAATTGGATGGTTCGGAGTCAGGAACTGGCAGTTCGGACCAACCTGAGTATTGGAACCGATAGAGATTATGCCTCCGTCGAGCATCGTGCCGTTGTAGTTGATGAAGACATTCTCACCAAGTTTGATGCCATGCCCATGATCGCAATGGAATGGTGGTGAGACGGTGGATGATTCAGGAATACCGGGAATCAGATCTTCGATAGTCTCTCTGTAATCCGCATCCTCGATAGTCATGGTCTGTAGTTTTGCGCATATATGCTTTTCTGTCATAACTATATGCTAAATTGAAATTTATTTGTTCCTGTTTTCAAACTGTTCGATGGGCGGCAATCCGACTTCTTGGCGCCATTTGTTCACACATGAGGCATCCAAAAGTGGAGCAAGATTCCCTTTGTCATTGATTTGGGTGCCATACCGTTGGGGCCTGCCCTCCCGCACGTCAATGCGGTCACGAAGCAATGCAAGAAATACAGGAGCAATATCCCCACGAGACACAGCAGACTCTAATTGTGGCAAGAATCTCTTTTGGTAATCCAAGTCTGCATGTTGGAACACAAGCCAAACAGCCTGATTGCCAAAATCGCCCACCTGCTCCTTTCGTGGGAAACCATGCTGTGATAGAATCTCGTCAACAAGAATGAGATTCAGACTGTCGGTCATAAGTGCCTTACGGGCTAGCCGCTCGTTTCGCTCGGTGTCGCCAGGATGATTCTTAACGGCTTGAGACCATAGTAATCGGTTATACTGATCGCGTTCAAAGATATTTTCCAGTGTCTCTTTGAGTGCCAAGTCATAATTCCACTGGCAACTCCGCACCTCAAAAGTATCTTTCAATTCTGCGTGAGAGGTAATTGACGGGGCTTCGTAGAAGTCTTTTTCCAATGCGATGCGGTGGCGCAAATATGCCAGTGCCGCTTGGTTGTCACCAATGGAGGCCATCTTATTGGCTGTTGTAGAAAGTTGACTTGGAAGTATGTAGCGGTCATCAGAGAAAGCAAGGTCGTACACATGGCGTGCCTCATCGTAGAGTCGCGCATCAAAAAGCGAGTCAGCATGGAAAAACAAATACCAGTAGTCATCCTGTGAGGCAGGGGAGGACAACTCTGCGGTATTCGCTTGATGGCGCTTTAAGGCTAATCCTTTCAAGTCATCGAGCATCACACCCACCATCTCGATGTTACGAGAGTCGCTCACGTCCCAGTGTAATGTGCCGTAAGTAGGATATTCTTTCCTTTCGCTCTGAAACACATAGCAATAGCCCACCGTTCGACCATTGCGCAGGTAGCGATCGATGCACACAACGCGCCGGTTCTTGCGAGAGACCAGTACGTTGCGCCAGATATTCTCTTCGGTCTGATGCGCAGGAGGTTCGGCGTCAAACATGTTACAAACCCAATAATCACCATCAGGATGAATTTCAGCATCAGGGCTGGCATTAGCATATTCAGCATTTGCGAACCTGAATGCTGGCAAGTTGCCAGAGGTAAGCCAACTGATGGAATCAACAGCAAAAGGCAACTCTTTCAGAACGCTTCTCTCATACCGCTGCTGTTCCGTCAAATGATTGGTTTTGCAGCCCGCAAGCATTAATGCAAGCAAGAGTAATGACAATGTTGTGGCTTTCTTCATATAAATTCCGATTTTTCTGTTTATTGAACTATTCTCTATTGTTTGCAACGATATACGAGCAGTATTTACTGAGCAGATTAGCTAATGGCAAATCACCATTCTGATATCTGTCTGCATCGAGCCTTAAAATTCTTTCGCAGATAGTTTTCTTACCTTTATATAAAGCATTGAGATGCGGAATGCCATTTTCTTCAGTAATGCTTACTTCTGTGAAGAATTGCGTCAAATCCTCTGCATCATAGACGATGGAGTAACTTGGACGCTTGGCTCCGGGAATGTCCTCTTTCAGTATGTTCTTGTCAACCAAGTCCCGTATGTCACGTATGGCCGTGTCCTTAGAACATTTTGCCAATGTTGCCCATGTCTTTGACGTTATCTTTGCCTCATAGCCATCAAGAAAGAGATTGAGCATCTGCGTCTGACGCTCTGTCATTGGAACAGACGAAGCTTTCTGCCAGAAGAAACTTTTGTTCAAGATGGTAGTCACAATGGTATCTGCCTCGTCAAGCGCATCCACCAACTTCTGCATGTACCACACCAACCACTCAGTAAGGTCACCATCGCCATGCTGCATTCGCTCCAAAATATCGCAGTAGTGATTCTTGTCCTTGTTTATCTGTGATGAAACATTATAGAAACGGAAATCACTCTTCTCTCCACGAGCCAGAAGCATGTCGGAAAGGATGCGAGCCAACCGGCCATTGCCATCCTCGAAGGGATGAATGCTCACAAACCAGAAATGCGCGATGGCTGAACGAATGACGCTGCTTACTGGCTCATCCTTGTCGAACCATGTGAGGAACTTTTCCATCTCCTCTTCTACACGGTCCGGAGACGGCGCAATATAATGAATTTTCTCACGTCCAAACATTCCGCTGACAATGTGCTCCTCATTTGTTCGATACTGTCCAATTTCTATCTGGCCACCTTCGTTATAGCCAGTTGGAAAGAACGCGTATTGCCAGGCGCATAACTTTTCTTTGCTAAGAGGCTGATTATAATTTTGTACAGCTTCCAGCATAACACCCACAACAGAATCAATATAGTGTGAAGGAGCACTATATTTCACGTTATCAATGCCCAGCCTTCTGGCAATGGAAGAACGCACCTGTTCCACGTTCAGTCGTATGCCCTCTATCTCCGAAGAATATACCACGTCGTAAGTCAGGTTCTCGGCCATAGCACGTAGTTTGCTGTCAAAGCCCAACGAACTCAGCCTGCCATAAAGCAACCCTTGCTTACGGAATATTTTTTCCTGAAGGAGTGACACCTTAGAAGTGTCCCAACGGAAGTCCGTCCAATTGTCTCTTTCGTGTATATACATAATGCATTCGTACTTTATGCGACAAAATTTCATATACAACGTCGCAAATTCTGCGGCAAAAATACTAAAATAATGCTGAACTACCAAATAAAAACGCAAAATATCGCATATCTTGCGACGTTTTTATCTCCAATACGTCGAAAGCATACTTGAAGATACCAAAAAAGGACCTGCCCGATTGTGAGCAGGTCCTTTAGTTAATTATATCAGAGTGATAATTACTCTTCAACGGCAGCCTGGGCGGCGGCGAGGCGTGCGATGGGCACACGGAAAGGAGAGCAAGATGCGTAGTTCATGCCGATCTTAGCACAGAACTTAACTGAGCTGGGCTCACCACCATGCTCACCACAGATACCGCAACGGAGATCAGGACGTACCTCACGACCTTCCTTCACAGCAAACTTGATGAGACGGCCAACACCCTTCTGGTCGAGAACCTGGAACGGATCTACCTTCAGGATCTTCTTGTCGAGATATACAGGCAGGAACGATGCGATATCGTCGCGGCTGTAACCGAAGGTCATCTGAGTCAGGTCGTTGGTTCCGAATGAGAAGTACTGAGCCTCAGTAGCGATGCGATCAGCGGTCAGAGCTGCACGTGGGATCTCGATCATCGTACCGATCTCGAACTCTACCTCAGTGCCATACTCCTGGAATACCTCCTTAGCGGCATACTGGATCACTTCCTTCTGCTGCTTCAGCTCGTAGAGCGTACCAATCAGCGGAACCATGATCTCTGGCATCGGGTTCTTACCCTCCTTCTTCAGCTCGCAGGCAGCACCCAGGATAGCCTTGGTCTGCATAGCAGTGATCTCTGGGAAGGTGATACCCAGACGGCAACCACGATGACCCAGCATTGGGTTGTTCTCTGCGAGAGAGTCAACACGACGCTTGATGTCCTCTACGCTGACGCCCATCTCCTTAGCCATTGTCTCCTGACCAGCCAGATCGTGGGGAACGAACTCATGGAGAGGAGGATCGAGCAGACGGATGTTCACGGGCAGACCGTCCATAGCCTCAAGGATGCCCTTGAAGTCAGCCTTCTGATAAGGCAGCAACTTAGCAAGCGCCTTCTCACGTCCGGCAACGCTGTCAGCGAGGATCATCTCACGCATAGCGATGATCTTCTTATCCTCGAAGAACATGTGCTCAGTACGAGTCAGACCGATACCCTTAGCACCGAAGTCACGAGCGAGCTGTGCGTCGCGTGGTGTGTCGGCATTGGTACGAACCTGCAGCTTGGTGTATTTGTCGCAGAGGTCCATCAGCTCCTTGAAGTCACCAGAGAGCTCAGCAGCCTTGGTGGGCACCTCGCCAGCGTAAACCTGACCAGTGGTACCGTTCAGAGAGATGTAGTCACCCTCCTTATATACAACGCCGTCGATCTCAACGGTCTTGTCCTTATAGCTAACATTCAGTGAACCTACACCCGATACGCAGCACTTACCCATACCACGAGCCACAACGGCAGCGTGAGAGGTCATACCACCACGAGCGGTCAGGATACCCTCGGCAGAA
>ONAE01000075.1 GCA_900315695.1 uncultured Prevotella sp.
TAAAGGTACAAAAAAATCCGCACATAGCCAAATATTATACAGACTATGTGCAGAATTCAAGTGTTAAAAAGGGGCAGGTGGGACTTTTTCAGTGCCCTCGCAATTTGCATACCCTCTTTTTATGGGATCAACTCTTTTGCTTCAGGGGTTAGGAAAGGCATAATATCCTTGAAAGGAACCTCGAATGTGATGATGCCACTGGAGTAGGGGGCTATCTCATATTGAGTATAGAGGAATACGAGACCTGTCTTTGAGAGATAGGGAGGATTGCCTGGCAGGGGTATACGGTTAAGATCCTCGGCATCGGTGATGAAAAGATATTCCAGCACGGCTTCATCGTTCATCTCTTCCTCTGAGCCTCCAGCAAAGAATTGCTTCACCCCTTTTTTGATGAGTTGGGCTAATTCTGGTGAATCAGTATCTGCGAGCAATGGTATCTGTTTGCCATCGCTCTTGCGGAAGGTGAAGCCCACTTCAGTGGTAAAACCATGAATGCCTCCTTGATACTCGTGTGTGCGATAGAAATAGGTGATGTAGTTGTTGGTTTGTGCCTCCATTGTTATTTCGTGATGTTTGGTGAAGGCGCCCAGACGTTCCTCTGGCGGCATCTCGTCGTAAACACTATGCCAATCAATAGATAAAGACTCAAATAGCGATTCACCATAAGCCTTAACATCATCGGGACTATTAAGCTCGCTGCAAAGCAGATAATTGATATGTTTTCGCAGACTATCCACTACGGCTTTATCACCCTTAACAGGCCACTGTACCAGTACTGAGACTTCGGCTGTAGAATCGCTCTTGGCAAACTTGGCTGTCTCAACCTCGATGCTTTTGAACTTCTTTGCTGCAAAAACATGATGGCTGCAAGCGATAAACGCTGCAGCCATCATCATTGTTATTAAAGAGTGTCTCATTATTCGCCCTTGATAGCAGCTACACCTGGGAGAACCTTACCCTCGATGGCCTCCAGCAGAGCACCACCACCTGTAGAGATGTAAGAAACCTTGTCAGCAAGACCGAACTTGTTGACACAAGCCACAGAGTCACCACCACCAATCAGAGAGAATGCACCCTCAGCAGTTGCCTCAGCGATAGCCTCACCAATAGCGCGAGAACCAGCGGTGAAAGCGTCGCACTCGAATACGCCAGCAGGACCGTTCCACAGAATGGTCTTAGCACCCTTGATAGCGTTGCGGAAATCCTCCTGAGAAGCAGGACCTGCGTCAACACCCTCAAATCCAGCGGGAACCTTGTTAGCAGGGCAGGTGATGATTTCTGCACCTGGCTTAACAGTCATCGTGTCGAAGTCGAGACCATTGGTAGCATTGCAGTCAGAACCCAGAACGAGCTCAACACCATTCTTCTTAGCCAGCTCCTCAACACCCAGAGCTACATCAAGCTTATCGAGCTCAACGATTGAGTCACCGATCTCACCATTGTGAGCCTTTGCGAAGGTATAGGTCATACCACCGCAGAGGATGAGTTTATCAACCTTACCGAGCAGGTTCTCGATGATACCGATCTTAGAAGAAACCTTAGAACCACCCATGATGGCAACGAATGGACGCTTGATGTTAGAGAGCACGTTGTCAACAGCCTGTACTTCCTTCTCCATCAGCAGACCCAACATCTTGTGATCAGCATCGAAGTAGTCGGCGATAACAGCTGTAGAGGCATGCTTGCGGTGAGCTGTACCGAAGGCATCCATCACGTAGCAGTCAGCGTAAGAAGCCAGTGTCTTGGCAAACTCCTTCTGAGAAACCTTCAGAGCCTTCTTTGCCTCGTCGAATTCAGGAGTACCTTTCTCAACACCTACAGGCTTACCCTCTTCCTCAGGATAGAAACGCAGGTTCTCGAGCAGCAGAGCCTCACCCATCTTCAGAGCCTTGGCAGCATCAGCAGCCTTAGCGCAGTCGGGAGCGAAAGCAACGGGAACGCCCAGTGCCTTCTCTACAGCCTCACGGATCTGACCGAGTGACTTCTTCATATCTACCTTTCCTTTGGGCTTGCCCATGTGGCTCATGATAATAGTTGCACCACCGTCAGCAAGGATCTTCTTCAGTGTGGGCAGGGCACCACGGATACGGGTGTCGTCAGTGATCTTACCATTCTCATCGAGGGGTACGTTGAAATCTACACGTACGATTGCCTTCTTACCGGCAAAGTTGAATTCGTTGTGCGTATCAGCCTTTTTTTTCTTACCTTTGCAGCCAAATGGAAAAAGATTCAGTAATTATTCTAAGTGGTGGCGTCGATTCTGTCACCTTGTTATATGACGAGCAGGAACGTATAGCACTCGCCATCTCGTTTGACTATGGCTCAAAACATAATGCACGTGAGATTCCCTTTGCCCGTTGGCACTGCCAGCAGTTGGGTATCAAGCATATCACAATCCCCCTGGACTTCATGACTCAGTATTTCAAGAGCTCGTTGCTTGAGGGTGGGGAAGAGATTCCCGAGGGGCATTATGCTGATGAGAATATGAAATCTACTGTGGTGCCATTCCGCAATGGCATCATGCTCTCTATTGCCGTGGGAATAGCTGAGAGTAATGGACTAAAGTATGTGATGATGGCTAATCATGGGGGAGACCACACCATCTATCCTGATTGCCGTCCTGAGTTCGTCGATGCCTTCGATCAGGCTGCTTCAGCTGGTACTTTTGTGAATGTGCATCTGCGCTCACCCTACACTAATATCACGAAGAGCGATATTGCCCGTAAAGGTAAGGCACTTGGTATTGACTATAGTCAGACCTGGTCGTGTTATAAGGGGGGCGAGAAGCATTGCGGCAAATGCGGCACTTGTGTAGAGCGTCGCGAAGCCTTTGCTGAAGCTGGTATCGAGGATACCACTGAATACGAGGATTAACCAAACAGGGCGCGGAGGGCTTCCTCGACCTTACGGACAGGGTGAAGACTGATGTGGTATTTCTTGGCGTCAAAGCCCTGCATATTGTATTTGGGGATGATCATATCACTGAATCCGAGTTTCTCGGCTTCGGCGATTCTTTGCTCGATGCGGTTTACAGGTCGTACCTCACCAGAAAGTCCTACCTCACCGCACATACACCAGCCTTTCTCTATAGGTGTATCGACATTCGAAGAAAGGACAGCTGCAATAATG
The DNA here is from genome assembly GCA_900315695.1 of uncultured Prevotella sp. GTDB lineage: Bacteria > Bacteroidota > Bacteroidia > Bacteroidales > Bacteroidaceae > Prevotella. The sequence continues at coordinate 3,130 of ONAE01000075.1, forward strand.
CTGAGATCCATTGCCAGATCTGTCACTCGCAGACCACCAGCAATATTGATGAAGACATCCTTCTGCATGAGTTTGAATCCAACACGTTTCTCCAAGACAGCTAATAACATATTCAGACGGCGCTGATCGAAACCTGTTGCAGAGCGTTGAGGTGTGCCGTAGGCTGCGGTGGAGACAAGAGCCTGCGTCTCAACCAGGAAGGGGCGTACGCCCTCAATAGCCGATGAGATGGCGATGCCAGAGAGACCTTCATGATCCTGTGTGAGTAATAGTTCTGAAGGATTGCTTACCTGACGGAGTCCGTTCTGTTGCATCTCGTAGATGCCCAGTTCGGCTGTAGAGCCAAAACGGTTTTTCATAGAGCGCAGAATACGGTACATGTAATGCTGATCGCCCTCGAACTGGATGACAGTATCAACGATATGCTCAAGGATTTTTGGTCCTGCAAGAGTTCCTTCTTTGGTGATATGTCCGATCAGGATAACGGGCACCCCACTGGTCTTGGCAAACCTGAGCAGTGAAGAGGCGCACTCTCGCACTTGGGCTATAGAGCCAGCTGAAGACTCTACATCCTCTGTCATAATAGTCTGGATGGAGTCAATGATTACCAATTCCGGCTGTTCGTCTTTGATATGGTCGAAGATATGTTCAAGGGAATTTTCGCAAAGAATGAGGAATTTGTCATGATCCTCATGGGGAATACGGTTGGCACGCATCTTCAATTGGTGAGCACTTTCCTCACCACTGACATACAGGATTTTTTTTTCAGGCATGCGGAGCATGGTTTGCAGCGAGAGGGTGGATTTTCCGATGCCAGGCTCTCCTCCTAAGAGGACGATACTGCCAGGTACCAGGCCGCCACCCAGCACACGGTTCAGTTCTTCATCGTGCATGTCGATTCGTGGATCGTCCTGATTAGAGATCTCGCGCAGCTTCAGTACCTTGTTCTTCCGCAGGGCATGACCTGCCGAAGCAGCCGCTGTTGTAGCCGCTTTCTCCTTGGTGTCAGCAGCCACACGAATTTCCTTAAACGTGTTCCATTGCCCACAGGAAGGGCATTTCCCAATCCACTTCGGCGACTCTTGTCCGCAGTTGGAGCATACGTATGCGATTTTATCTTTTGCCATAATTGAATACAAAAGTACAAAATATTTTCGGTATTCCAAAATAATTGCTTAATTTTGCACTCAATTAATGAAAACAAGATGAAATACATCAGAATATTTACTGTTGTCGTAACTGGTTTACTGATGCTGGTCAGTTGTGGACAATCCTATGAGGAGACCAAGCGACTGACAAGGGCGCAGCGGCTGAAACTGGCCAGAGAAGATTCTGCTGCCCTGAAGATTGCAGTGATGCCAACACTCGACTGCCTGCCTCTTTATATTGCAAAAGATCATCAGCTGTTTGATACGGTTGTAGATATTCGCTTAAAGCGCTTTACTGCCCAGATGGATTGTGACACAGCCATGCTGAGAGGAAGGGTAGAGGGTATGGTTACTGATCTGGTGCGTGCTGAACGGATCACTCAGTTGGGTACCCCTTTGAGATATCTTGCCTCTACGAATGCTTATTGGCTATTGATCAGTAATCGTAATCAGCGCATCACCCAACTGAAGCATTTGGACGATAGGATGTTGGCTATGACGCGTTACTCAGTGACGGATCTCCTTGGTGATTTGGCTGTAGATAGTGCAAAGTTGAAAACAGAGCGTGTGTTCCGTATTCAGATAAACGATGTGAATGTTCGTCTGAAGATGTTGGAAAATAATGAGATGGACGCATTACTCTTGACGGAGCCACAGGCTACACAGGCGCTACTGGCAAAACACAAGGTCTTGCTTGATACCCGTCGGGAAGATATCCAGATGGGTGTTATAGCTTTCCGCACAAAAGGTATGGACGACAAGAATCGTAAGAAGCAGATAGAGGTGTTCCTAAAAGGTTATAATGATGCCTGTGACTCAATCAATAAGTTTGGTGTCCGTCGTTATAAGGATGTTATCAGGAAATACTACACCATTTCTGAGCCTGCGCTCAAGAACCTGCCAGACACCTTGATATTTAATCATGCCGAAGCACCACGACAGAAAGATGTAGAACGCGCGCAGCAATGGCTCTCAAAAAAATGAGATATGGGTACAATTCAGAACTTGAAAAGTGTGTTTGATTATTTGGAGGCACGTAACTTGGGTGCGGCCATTATCGGACTGGAGAACTACCTTACTATCCATCCGAACCAAGTGAATTCCGATCGTCTGCATGCCATACGTACAGACTGTCAGTTGATGGCAGATTATTGGAAACGGGGTTTCAAGGATCCCCAGCTACCTTCCCTCTTTCAGGCATTGCTACAACGGCTATATGTGCTATGGGGGAATATCTGTCGCAGTTATGCCATCGGGCACAACTCTTTCATGTCGTCAATCTATATGCGTCAGCATATGTCAGCTCGCGATTGGTCGCCTCAGAATATCCTTGAGGAACTGGAGACTTTTGTCTCCAATGTGGCCATTTTGGAGTTAGAACCTTCTCAACAGCGTGAGGCAAAACGGCGTGAGTTGTACTGTCAGCATCAGCACGACATGAATGTGCTTTTTGATCATATTCTTACGTCTGCTGATCTTTGGACGGATGGTATCGCTATGGCCATGGAGGAGATACTTCTGTCGCCTACCGTGGATACGAATGACCAACAGCTGATTGTCAGTGCCGTGATGCTATCTTCAATGGAGCTTTTCGATATAGCAAAGTTCCGCACGCTCGTTCATGTGTATGAAAAAGCTGTTGATGAACGGGTACGCCAGAGGGCACTTGTAGGATGGGTACTGGCACTTAGAGGCCGTTTGATTGCCACTATCTATCCTGAGCAGATAGACCTGGTACATCATCTGTTGGAAGACGAAGATCATTGCAAGGAACTGGTAGAGCTTCAGGAACAGATTGTGTTCTGTATGCATGCAGAGCATGATACGGAGACCATCCAACGGGAGATTATGCCGGATCTGTTGAAGAATCAGTCTCTTCGTATGACTCGTAATGGCATAGAGGAGGCAGAAGAGGATCCCATGGAGGATATACTGCATCCTGGTGAACAGGAACGTAAACTGGAACAGATGGAAGCCAGTTTCCAGCGCATGGTCAATATGCAGAAGCAGGGTTCTGATATCTATTTTGGAGGTTTCTCTCAGATGAAGCGTTTCTCGTTCTTCAATGAGTTGAGTAACTGGTTTGTGCCTTTCTATCCCAACCACCCGGATGTGATGGAAGTGCTTGAAAAGACAGGTATGAACCGATTCCTGAATGTGATGATGGAGAAAGGGCCTTTCTGCAACAGCGATAAGTATTCTTTTGTCTTTGCTTTCCAACAGGTGATCAGTCAGATTCCACAGAATATGCGTGGCATGCTTGAAAGAGGCGAGGCAACCCTCAATGAACTTCCTTCGGAGGAACTGGAGAGTGCGGCCTATATCCGTCGTACCTATCTTCAGGACCTTTACCGTTTCTTCCGCCTGTTCCCAGAGCGTTCGGCATTTGTGAACCCATTTGATATGGATGGCAGTTTCCTGTTCTTCGCAGATCCGATCTTCTCAAAGACGCATTTGGAGCTTTTCTTCAATGATGTAACGGCTTTCTTCTTAAAGCAGGACAGACTGTATAATGTCCTGAAGCTGTTGTCAAATTATGGAGAGGCGCGTCGTGATTTCCAGTTCTGGATGATGTATGGCTATCTGGCTCAGCACTATGCCAATGAGTCGGCGTTGGCATTCAGCGACCTTCAATGCTATACCAATGCGCTGGAAATTCAGCCTGATCATGAAAGGGCTTTGGCAGGTCTTGCCCGTGCTTTTTTCTATCGTGAGATGTACAAGGAGGCACTGGAAACTTACGACAAGCTGCTAACGATCTGTCCTGATAAGAAGAGTTATCGCCTGAACTTTGCTGCCAGTCTGACGAATCTGGGTCAATATGATGAGGCTCTGAAGGAACTATACCGACTGAACTATGAGTTCCCTGATGACCAAAAAGTCAATCGTGTATTAGCCTGGGCGCTTGTCTGTGAAGGGAAGTATGAGGCTGCTGATAAGATATATGAACAGTTGTTAGCTACCGACAATGTGTATCCGGATGACCTGTTGAACTATGGCTATTCATTGTGGTTTAGTGGACATATCGACGAAGCTGCCGACTGTTTCCATCGCTTTTTGAAAGAGGAGGATTACGATCCGGATTTTATTCTGGAGAACGAGGCTGTCCTGTTACGTGAGAAGGGAATTAGTGAGCCTGAGCAGCAGTTGATGCTCTATCTCCTTTGATCTTGTTGGAAAGCTTTTCCTGCAACCAGTAGAGGGCGAGGGGGATTCCTACGCCAGCAATCGTGTAGGCCACCCAGAACCAGTCCTCCTGCGAGTATTCATGGATCACCATGTGGCAACCTATCTGACGGATGTCAAGGCCATAATACCAAATCTTCCACAGGCTCACCACTTTGTAGGCACAGATGTGGAAGATGAAAATATAGAGCGTGTGATCACCGATGTAGGCTAATGCCTGTTTCAACCATCCCTCATGACGATCAATCCATTGGCTGATATTGTAGGTCATCAGGAATCCAAGCAGAGCAGGGATTGGCAGTGACAGAAACTGTGTAAAAGTTGAACGCCAGTTCATGTTGGCTGTCAGGTATTTCGAGAAAAGGAATACCACGATACCGAAAATGATGCCAGTCCATAGATAGATGCCATGGCGCGAAATGATTGCTTGGTATCTGTCTGCAAACTGACGGAAGATGAATCCGCATCCGAAGAAGAAACAGCCCATCAGGTCACGATACCCGCCTTGAACCAGTGTCACAATCTTCAGCCCTTCAAACGTCTTCCAAGCGCAGAGCAGTAACATGAGCAGGCAGATGAGATAGGGGATAATAGGGAATGCTTTCTTGGGAAGGCAGGCATCCATCAACTTATATATAATAAGGTATAGGATACTCGCCACAAACAGGCCTCTGAAAAACCAAAACGCGCCACAGAGAAACTGGTCGTAGCCACCCATTGCTGTGACGATATTCCACAGATTCTGCTGTATCTGATGCCAAGAGTAAGGGTGGGTCACACCCCCCATCTCATTACCGTATCTCTCATTCAGAATACCAATGTCGAACATCCAATTGTGGATTGTCAGAAAGAATACCGACCATTTAACGAACGGCCAATATAGGCCTTTAACCCGTTTCTTGACAAATGAAGCCTCGTCGTTCAGATACTTCAGTGAGAAGAAATAGCCCGCAGTGATAAAGAAGAGGGGCATGTGGAATTCAAAGATGAACTTACAAAGCCAACCAGGTGCTTCAGCATGGGCTATCACCATCAGGATGATAGCGATGCCTTTGCAGATAGATATGGTTGTATTGCGCTTCATATATTATATTAAGAAAGTCAGCAGATGCCCTAACCATCCTTTTAGTTTCTTCCAGGTCGTAAGGGTCTTCTTCCATTCCTCCTCAGTCATGAAGTCGCATTTCTGGGTGTCCTCCAGAAACTTATCCTCCAGCTGATGCGTAGTCTCAGGGTCGATGATGATGGCGTTGATCTCATAGTCATAGCGCATACTGCGGGCATCCAGGTTCGTGCTGCCTACAGTACAATACTTACCATCCACCATCATGATCTTCGAGTGATGGAATCCAGGGCGATAACGCCAGATATTAACGCCGCGTTTCGCCAACTTGCGCGTATAATAGAGTACTATTTCTGGCATCAGGGGCTCGTCGTATCTCGACGAGATGAGGATATCCATCTTCACCCCTCGGTCAGCACAGCGTTTCAAGGCTTTCAGGATGGATTGCGTAGGAGCAAAGTAAGGGTTGACAATCTTCACAGAGTCCTTGGCACGGTCGAGGGCATGAATATAGAAACGGCGCATGATCTTGTTGGTGGTATTGGGTTCTCGGTTGGCAATGCCAATCATCTTATCTCCTGCGGGCTTTGCTTGGAAATACTTCGGATCGTTGAGCTCTTCCTTGGTGACCTTCTTCCACATCCGTAAAAAGATGCGTTGCAGTTCATTGACAACGGGACCTTCAAGGCGACAATGCATGTCACGCCATTCTCCCACCTGTTCTGTACCTACGATATAATAGTCGGCCACATTCATACCTCCTGTATATCCAATCTCTCCGTCTATTACCACAATCTTACGGTGATCCCGAGGCCAGATGTGGTTAACCCAAGGGAAGCGGATAGGGTCGAATTCGTAGATGTTTATACTGTCGGCGTGGAGATCTTCGAGGTGTTTCTTTTTCAGAGGTTTGTTGTTGGAGTCATTGCCGAAACCGTCAAAGAGGGCGCGTACTTCCACACCTTCTTTTCTCTTCTCACGGAGGATATCGAACAGCAGTCCTGCGATAGAGTCGTTACGGAAGTTGAAGTATTCCAGATGTACACTACTCTTAGCATGACGGATGGCCTCAAACATTTCGGCAAACTTTTCTCTGCCCGACATAAGTAGTTTAATGCTGTTGTCGTTTGTGAACTGAACACCTTCCTTTCGCATATCCTCCACAAAAAGGGAATCGCTACTTTGTGCATGTCCATAGAGAGGCATCAGCAGGAATAGAATCGTAATTATTCCTGCCGTCCATGTATGTCTTGTTGTCATTTACGATATTTTAATCTATATTCGAGAGGTGTCATGCCAAACTTCTCTCTGAAGATGTTGATAAAGTTCTCTGCTGTCATGAAACCGACGTTAGTGGCCAGCTCACTCATATTGATGTTTGTACGTTTCAGAAGGATGCAGGCGTGCTTCAGACGCATGTCACGTACGAGCTCTGCAGGGGTCTTGGCTGTCAGACTCCGTATTCTGTGGAAGAAGGGCACGCGGCCCATTCCCATAGCGGTTGCCAACTCCTCAAGACTAATCTGTCCACGGCTCATGTTCTGCATCACATACTGTTCTATGTTCTTAATCAGCTGCTGATCCCTGGCATCGAGCATCGAGAAGTCCGACATGTTCATGGCTGTCATCGTTGTGACGGCTGTTTCCTTCTCAGGCTCTTCCTCCTCAACCTTTGCCAGTTGGTTATCGCGCTTGATGATTTTCGTGTCCACGCGGTTCATCGGATCGTCAGCATCTGGCTCACCATTGTCTGTGGGCTTATACTCCGTCAGTCCGTAAGTCTCTGTGGCAGTGGTCATACTTGAGTTGTGACCTTCGAGCATACGGGTCTCTGCTCCCTCAATCAGATCGCTGTTTGCCATAATCGGACCGAGTCCAAGCAGCTTGTTGAAGCGCATGGTGGCTTCCTGCAGGTTGAATGGCTTCGCCAGATAATCGTCGGCCGAGAGTGTGATGTTCTGATTACGCATGTCGTTAGGTGTCAACATGCCTTCTGTCATCAGCACGAACTTGATGTTTTGTGTCGCTTTGTTCGTCTTCAACTGGTTACAGAGATCACTACCTGACATGTCCGGCATATTCTGCTTGCAGATCACGATATCGCAATGCATCTCTTCCAGATCCGCTGCGGCTTTCTCGATGTCGTTATAGGCATGGAAATCATACACGAACTTCAAACGGGCTGTCGCAAACTGCAGGAAGTCCATGTTGTCATCAATCATGATCACCGTAAACTTCATCGTAGGCAGATCCATGGCAGCTCTCGACGGTCTGGCTGTTTCTGAGGTCAGGGTATGGTTCTCTATCTCCGGCATCTCAATCTCACCGCGCGCGTTCAGTTCCAGGCGGTCATGAACCACTGTCTTTGCTTTTTCTTCCGGATTCTCCAGGTTCATCTGCATATCACTGACACGGGTGATGATCTGCAACATCTGTGAGTGGAGGGCATTCAGCTGCTCACGCTCCTCCAGCGATTTCTCTTTCTCGGAGAGATTACTGATAATCGATGTCATACGAGCCATCGGCTGTCGCAGGTCATCGCTGGCAGCCTTGATCTCCTCACGCTGCATGGCAAGCTGGTCAATCACGGCTTTCTTCCTGGCTTTGATCACTTTCAGCTGTTTCAGTCCGATACGCCAGAAGTAGATGGCTACAACGGCCAGGATGACATATGCTGTAATCATCCACCATGACAAGAGCCAATGGCGCTCGACATGAATCTCAATGGCACGCTCCTGATTGCTGACGGCACCTTCTGCGCTGATGGCTTTCACATGCAGGGTATAATTACCACTCGGCAGCTCCTTGAACGTCACACCGTGAGTCAGGGCGTTACCGTTGCGCCAGTCTTCATCCTTGCCTTCCATCCAGTACATGAACTGCAGGCGCTCACTTTGGTTATAGTTTCCTGCGGCAAACTTGATGGTAAAGGTGTTCTGCTCATGCCCCAAGTCCAGACGGTTGGTCTCGTTGAGGGCCTGTGTCAGTACTACGCGGTCATGATACTCGTGGCCCGTCAGAATCTCTTCTTCACCGATAAAGAGCTGCGTCAGCATCACACGGGGCAGTGCGTCTTTCTCTGTATTGGCTTTCTCTACCACCCAGTTCACACCATATTTTCCACCCAGCAACACATTACCGTCATGACGCGTCAGGATGGCACCAGAGTTAAACTCATTACTCTGTAAACCGTCGGCTGTCGTGTAGTTATAGAGACCGTAGTTGTTGGTACCGTCTTCATGGTTACGCTGTACCACGATACGGCTCACACCGCTACTGGTGGTGATCCACATGTTATGGTTCTTGTCTTCTGCAATACCACACACGTTGTTATTGCAGAGACCTTGTTTCTCTGTCAGATAGTTCAGACTGTCGTTCTCCAGATTCAGAATGTTCAGACCTTCACGTGTTCCGATCCAGACCAGACCTCTGGAGTCCTGAACGACTTGTGTGATGAAGTTGTTGGTAAACGATTTGCTATTCGACGTGTTGCCTGTCAGTATCTGTTTCTCCGTAGAAGAGAGGTTGAATATCACCAATCCTTCGGCTGTACCGATATAGAGGTCGTTGCTCTTACCATTCTTATTATAGAACAGACTTGTAATGTTGTTCGTATTCAGTTTGCCACTCTCTCGTGTGTAGGATGAGAAAGTGTTCATTTTAGGGTTGTACACCTGCAAGCCGCCGTTTGTGGCAATCCAGAGGTTACCCACCTTGTCTGTGCATAGTGCGTTGATATGGTCGTCAATCAGAGTTGACATACTGTCTTTGGCCAAAGAGTAGAGGGTGGCGCTGCCATTGAGGATACGCGTCAGACCGTTGCGCTTCGAACCTACCCAGAGGCTGCCGTCGCTGGTGGTGGCTAATGCCGATACCTTCATGCTGGCCAACATTCCCTCATAGTTCACAATACCCCTGTCGCTCGTACCATACCATACGGTGCCATTCTCATCTTGTGTGATGGCTGTGACATCACCGATATGGTCAGAACCGAATCGGTAGATATATTGTCCGGAATAGGCAATTCCTGATTTCTCTGTACCCACCCAGAGCAGATCGGTATCATCCACATACACGCTTTGGATGCTTACTTTCTCTGTGATCCACTGGCTGTCATTGATGTTTCGCGGTTGCACTGGTGTTATCTCGCGGGTGTTGGGATCCATCATAAGCAGTCCAAGTTGGTCGGAACCGATCCAGATGTTACCTTTTCGG
>ONAE01000078.1 GCA_900315695.1 uncultured Prevotella sp.
CAAAATTACAAAAAATCTGCCAAACTCTGCTATTCGTTAGCATATTTTTCGTATTTTTGCACCTATGAAGATATTTACGAGTGCTCAGATACATGAGCTAGACAAATATACCATCGAGCATGAACCCATTAAATCTATCGATTTGATGGAGAGAGCAGCTAAGGCTCTCACCCAAGCAATCACAGATCAATGGAACAGCTCTACGCCTGTCATCGTCTTTGCCGGTCCTGGTAACAACGGCGGTGACGCACTGGCTGTTGCCAGAATGCTCATCGACAGGAACTATGACGTGACTGCCTACCTTTTCAACATATCCGGTCATCTCTCAGAAGATTGTGCCATCAACAAGAAGCGCCTGGTGGAGAAACGGGCGAAGGCATTGATTGAAGTTATTCAGGAATTTGAGCCACCTGTTCTAAATGAAAACATGTTGGTTGTGGACGGCCTTTTCGGATCAGGTTTGAACAAGCCGTTGGCTGGTGGTTTTGCATCGCTGGTGAAATACATCAATACCAACCCCGCTAAGATTGTCAGTATCGATATACCCTCTGGTCTGATGACGGAAGACAACTCTTCCAACGTACGGGCCAACATCATCAAGGCAGACCTGACGTTGACATTACAACAGAAGAAATTATCTTTCTTCTTCCCGGAAAACCAGGTTTTCATCGGGAAGCTGAAGGTGCTTGATATCCGTCTGAGTCAGGAAGGTACAGAGAAGATTGAAGCAGACTACACGCTGTTAGAAGAAAACGATATCCGTCAACGTCTCTTAGCGCGTGACCCCTTTACCCATAAGGGCAAGATGGGTAATGCATTGATCATTGCCGGTAGCTACGGCATGGGCGGTGCTGCCGTGCTCGCCACGAAGGCATGCCTGCGTGCAGGTGCCGGGAAAGTGACGGCCCACACCCCAAAATGCAACTACCTCACCATGCAGATCAGCGTCCCAGAGGCGGTGATCCAGTTCGACCGTGAGGAGACGACCTTCTCTGAGGCCGTTGATACTGAGGACTTCAATGCCGTTGGTATCGGACCTGGATTAGGTACGAGTGAGCAGACTGCTATTGCTATTATTGCCCAGTTGCGCCGAACACAGTGTCCGTTGGTAACCGATGCTGATGCTATCAACATTCTGGCTAACCATAGGGCTTGGTTGCAGCAGTTGCCGAAGGGTATTATCATGACCCCCCACCCCAAGGAGTTCGACAGACTGGAGGTACATTGCACCGACAGCTATGAGCGGTTGTCAAAGGCTCGTGAGATGGCTAAACGCCTGCAAGCCTACATCATATTGAAGGGGCACTACACAACCCTCTGCCTGCCAGATGGACATGTCATCATCAACAGCACCGGTAATGCCGGCATGGCGACCGCTGGCAGTGGCGATGTACTCACAGGTATCATCACAGGTCTGTTGGCACGTGGCTATAAGAAAGAAGATGCCTGTATCGTGGGAATGTATCTGCACGGACTGGCTGGTGACTTTGCTGCCCGTGAACTGGGTGAAGAGAGCGTCATCGCCGGTGACATCATCCAATATCTTCCATACGCATTTAAGCGGCTGAATGAATAAACATATGAGACGACTACTTCTTGGTTTTGCTTTCATCATTTGTCATTTATCTGCGGTACTGGCACAGACAGCTACCAGCACCTATCTGCCAGGTGTCACCCCTGAAGGTGCCATCTATCTCCTGCCAAAGACTGGCATCAAGGTTTCCGTTCTGGTAGAGAAGACGACCTATACCCCTGGTGAACTCTGCAAATATGCAGAGCGTTACCTGCGTATCAAGGATGTCTCCCCCACTCCACATGTCAGCTACCGCATCACCGATATCCGTCAGGAAGCCTTTGCTGTGGCTGACACCTCCAAGCACTATGCCATCGAGTTTAATGCCAAGACAGCAGCCACCAATGTCCGTCTCTCCGACGATGGCATCCTACTGGCCATCAATACAGAGCCCAACAAGTTGCCTGCTTCGAAGCCCTTCGTTTCAGCACCCCGCCCTGCCAGTGTCAATCCCCGCCAGTATATGAACGAGGAGACTTTGGCAGCAGGCAGTACAGCCAAGATGGCGGAACTGATTGCCCAGGACATCTACGAGATCCGTGAGAGCCGTAACCTGTTGGTACGCGGTCAGGCAGACAACATGCCCAAGGATGGTGAGCAGCTGCGGTTGATGCTCAATCAGCTCGACAAACAGGACCAGGCCATGACAAGCCTCTTCGTTGGCACCACTGTAAAAGACACGACCGAGCATACCATCACCATTATTCCAGACAAGGCTTCTGACAGACAAGTACTCTTCCGTTTCTCTCAGAAATTGGGATTGTTAGACCAGGATGATCTCGCGGGCGTACCTTATTATTATATAATAGAAGACTTGAAGACTGTACCACCCGCAGAAGTCATTGATCCGAAGAAGCAGAAGAAACAGGTTCAAGGCATCTATGTGAACGTACCAGGCAAACTTCGTTCCACCATCAGTGAAGCACAAGGCATCGTGAACTCAGCCGAGTTCCCTGCAGGCCAGTTTGGAAACGTGGAACTTCTCAGTGGTGTTCTCTTCAACAAGCGCTATACCACTCGTCTGTGGCTCAATCCCCTCTCTGGTGCTGTCGAGAAGATCGATGTCGATCAAGTCAAATAAGCTTCAAGATACCATCCACCTCATGCTCCACAAAGGGTCCAGCTTTACACTCCATCATAACAGCTGGTTCAAGGCACTCCAAACCATGCCAGACGTTCTTGGGGATATCCACACCATATTGTCCGCTTTCATGACTCAGGATGTAGGACTCCACCACCTCACCATTGTCGTTGTATGTTGACACCTTGACCTTTCCTCTGAGGATGATAAAGGTCTCGCCCTTGTCGGGATGGTGATGCACGGGGATCTGAGTGCCAGGCTCAAGTGCATTGAGCAGGCGATGGCATTTTTCATCGAGACTTTGATGGAAATTATAATTCATCCGCAGTCTTGGCGACTTCTTGGCTTCTTCTGCCAGGTCGTTTATCAGAGATTCATCAATTAACTTCATTTCTGTATGGTATGTTTAAGAAACTGATTCGATACGGAGTTTCAACAGTCCGGCGGGTACCCGTACCTCTACCGTATCGCCCGCTTTTTTATTAAGCAGGGCCTGAGCTATCGGCGACTTAATGGAGATCTTACCTTCGCGCAGGTTTGCCTCGTGCGGACTGGCGATAGTGTAGGTCATGCGACTATTGTTGGCGAGATTCGTCATCTCCACCTTACTGAGAAGCTGCACGCAGCCAGATGCCTGGCGTGCCGACGTGTCGATCACACGGGCATTCTCCAGCACACGCTGCTTGAATCGGATACGCCCCAACAAACGCCCCTGCTCACGCTTGGCGGCATGGTATTCGAAGTTTTCACTCAAATCACCCTGTGCACGTGCCTCAGCAATAGCATCTCTCACCTGAGGCAGTTCAACTTGTTCCATGTGTCGGAGTTCTTCCACGAGCTTGTCGTAGCCCTCCTGTGACATATATTCGTAACCCATTTCTCTGACTGATATTAGTTTATGGTGCAAAAATACGCAAAAAATTGCAGAAAGTTTGCAAATCTTCCAAAAACTTCCTACCTTTGCCCCAAATTAACAATGAAACTCGAGGATTATTTACAACAACATGCTGAAGAAACGCCTGATCGCATCGCTGTCATTTGCGGCGAAGAGACGATCAGTTATGCCACGTTGCACCAACGGGTGAAGGCTCGTGCTGCAACGATACCTCAAGGTGAGGTTATCGTCTTCCGCGGTTCTCAGACCATAGATTTCCTCGTCACCTACTTCGCCATCCACCTGGCAGGATCGGTGGCAGCGCCTTTGGAGCGCGACACGCCCGAACCCCTATTTCAGGAGATCTCAGCCAGTCTGGTGGGCAGCACATTACCCGCTGACAGTGCCGACATCCTCTACACCACAGGTACCACGGGGCGTTCCAAGGGCGTCATCATCAGCCATCGCACCATCATCGCGGATGCTGAGAATCTGATTGCAGGTCAGGGATTCAGTCGCGAACTGTTGTTCATCATCAACGGCCCACTCAACCACATCGGCTCACTGTCGAAGATTTTCCCCGTGGTGCTCCTCGGAGCCACACTCTACATCCTCGACGGCATGCGCGACCTGAATGCTTTCTTCCAAGCCCTCGACTATCCCGCACCAAAGATCGCCACCTTCTTCGTACCAGCTACGATCCGAATGCTCCTGCAGTTCGGAGCTGAGCGCCTGGCACATTACGCCGATAAGATTGACTTCATCGAATCGGGAGCAGCCCCGTTGGCACATTCCGATATGCTGCGCCTCTGCGAACTGCTGCCCCATACACGTCTCTACAACACCTACGCTTCTACAGAAACAGGTATTATCGCCACCTATAACTTTAACGACGGACGCTGTCTGCAAGGCTGTCTGGGGCGCCCTATGCCTCATTCGCGCATCGTGATCACTAATGACGGATTGATCTCCTGTCAGGGCGACACGCTGATGACAGGTTATGTAAACGATCCTGAGCTCACCGCCACCATCCTGCGCGACAACACCATCTTCACTTCCGATATCGGTCATATCGATGAGGAAGGCATGCTGCGCCTCGAAGGTCGTCAGAGCGATGTCATCAATGTGGGCGGTTATAAGGTTGCACCCACAGAAGTCGAGGATGCAGCCCTCTCACTACCTGAGGTCAAGGACTGCATCTGTATCTCTGTTGAACACCCCGTGATGGGGCATGCGCTGAAGTTGTTGGTTGTGTTGGCAGAGGGTCACCCTTTCAACAAGCGTCAGCTTGCTCTTGCCCTCAAAGAACGCCTCGAAACCTACAAGGTGCCTCTGCTTTATGAGCAGATAGAAAAGGTCCAACGCACCTACAACGGCAAAATCGATCGGAAGTTTTATTTTTTCATGAAGGAGAGCTGACTGGCTTGTTCGTAGGTGAACTGAGCCATCTCTTCCGTCTGCGGTGATGCACCGTAGAGGGCCTTGTACATCCGATAGAGAGAACGGATGCCATCCGTCTTCACCGCATGCACAATACAAAGATTCAAAACTCCTACATTCTCCGACAGGATGTCGAGGTCGGTGAGGGCTATCTGTGAAAGTGCCATCTGATAAGCATCGTCACTGTTGCTGGCAATGAAGCGGTCTATGTCCCCCAACGTGCTGAAGCCGAACTTCTCGAACACACGGATAAAGGGCTGCAACGAGGTCGGATAGATCTCAGCCTGGTTAACAGCGGCAATACGTTTGTTCAGGCGATCGAAGGGATGCAGGTTCAGGTAGTTACGGAATGACTCACTATCAAGCTCTACATCGTCGAGTTTACCAGACTCCACGAGTGACTTCACACGGCGGCGATAATCAGTCAGAGTGGCGCGCAGACGACTGAACTCGTCGTCGATGAGCTCAAGCGTTCCTGCCAGACGACTGAACTGACGGACGCATTCACGCGGAATCTTCACATCACCCTTATAGCCAGTATCATGTTCAATGGTTGACCATACATGTTGCAGGGCTGTACGCATCTGCAACTCAAAGCGGATGGTGTTCAACTCAGGCATGCTGGGATCATCCGCCACACTCTTAGGCAGGCGGCAGATATAATGGAGCGAGTTGTAGCCGAAGCTGTCGAGCTCATGCTGCTTACGCTTATCCACCGACTCCTTCCAATCGACGTCGAGGACGCGCTTGGCAATAGCCGCCACCTTATCCACATCGTCGGTATAGAAAGTGATGATACGGATACCCACGAGGTCAGTCAGACTGCTGATGTCAGTATACTTGTAGCCTTTGCGCTCAAGCTTACCCGCCAGTGAGGCTTCCTTTTTCACACGATGCTCAATGGCATTGACGTAGATGCCCTGCTCCTGCAGGACACGACTAAGATGCTGATAGACCAACTCGTCCAATCTCTGGAGAACGGGGAGTTGGTCGCGGAATTGCTGGAGAATCATCTCTCCATGAGGATCTAAATGATAGTTCATTTCTTAGGTGTTGTACAAATGTTGACAAGATAGACGATACTCATGTAAGGAATGCCTGTGTTGGTCTCAAGACCAATCTCACAGGTACGACTATTGGAGTAGCCTACCTCTATTTTATTTTTCTCTATCTGCGGACGGAGTTTGCGCAAGGCGTAGCGGTTCATCTCCGGGAAGGTGAAACCACGATCACCAGCAAAGCCGCAGCAGCCCACGCCCTCCGGCAAATAGACATTGTTTGAACAAAGTTTCGCCAAGGCAATCATGTCTTTATCCACACCCATCAGTCGGGTTGAGCAAGTAAGGTGGAGGGCGATATGGGTGTCTGTCGGATGGAAGTCAAGACGATCCTTCAGATAGGTCATGATAAACTCGGCAGGCTCGTAAAGCTTCATCTTCTTCATCACCTTACGCATGCGATGCAGACAGGGACTCTGGGCACAGAGCACGGGATACTTGCCTTGTTCGGAGGCCTTCCAAAGGGCTGCTTCAAGCTCGGCACTCTTACGGTCGGCGATGTCGAGCATACCCTTCGACTCCCAGATCTGGCCGCAGCACATCCGCTCCATACCTTCGGGGAAGATCACCTCATAGCCAGCCTTTGCCATCAGCTGAATCACCTCATCGACAAGGTCGTGCTTCATCGGACCTTCCTTTGACTGTCCCATCGTCTGGTTGATACAGCTGGGGAAATAAACGACTTTCAGGTCGGAGTGCTTTTCCTCATGGTGAGGAATACTCTTCTCGATGATAAACTGGGTGAGGTCTGACTTCTTAGGCTGACGCTTCTTCTTGGGCATCGCAGTGGTCCAGAGGGGCAGTCCCATCTTGTTCATCGTGCGGCAGACGTTTGTCATCAGCTTAGGTCCGAGGGTGATGTGGGCGAGATGGGCCACATCAAGCACCACGCGCAGTCCGCTCTTGATGCCTGCCATGTGGTTAGCCGCAAACTCTCCGATCTGATAGCCCAGCGTATTACGGTTCATATCCAACTGGCGGATGAGGTGTGTCAGCTCGCCCGTGTTGATCTTCATCGGACAGGAGGTGGCACAGAGTCCATCCGTAGCGCAGGTCTGATCGCCATAGTACTTATACTGTTTACGCAGGGTGGCTGCACGCTCGGGATCTCTGCCTGTGGCCTCCAGATCACGGATCTCACGCTGTACGGCGATACGCATACGGGAGGAGAGGGTGAGTCCGCACGACATACAGTTGACCTCGCAGAAGCCGCACTCGATACACTTGTTGGCACGCTTCACCATCTCGATGGTCTCGTGGGCGGTAGAGTGCTCTGGCTCCATCAGGTAGTGCCCACCGTCGGGCACGCTGTCGAAATCGTAGTTGAGTACGGGCAGCGGTTTCAGGCATTTGATGAAGCAGTCGGGATCGTCGTTGAAGATCACGCCCTGGTTCAGCAGTCCATCGGGGTCGAAGATGGCCTTCAGCTCCTTCATCGCCTCGTAGGCCTCATCACCCCACTCATACTTCACAAATGGGGCCATATTACGTCCCGTACCATGCTCTGCCTTCAGTGAACCGTCATAGCCCTCTACCACGAGTTTAGCCACACCGCGCATCATCTCTGCATAACGGGCCACCTCGTGCTCGTCGGCAAAGCTCTGGTTCAGGATAAAGTGGTAGTTGCCCTCGAAGGCATGTCCATAGATACAAGCGTCTGAGTAGCCGTGATCGGCAATGAGCTTCTGCAGCTTCACGGTAGCCTCTGGCAGACTCTCGATAGGGAATGCCACATCCTCGATGAGGCAGGAAGTGCCGACGGGACGTGTACCACCCACGCTAGGGAAGATACCTGAGCGGATGGCCCAGTATTTGCCATAGACGGCTGGATCCTCCGTAAACTCAGCAGGAATATAAAGACGGAACTGCCCCAAGCAGGCTTTGATCTTCTCGATCTTCTCAAGCAGCTGCTCATGGGTCACACCCTTGGTCTCTGTCAGGATGGCAGTGAGGTTATGGTAATCTCCTGGCTCCACACCTTCGATCTTACCGGCATCCACATCCTTCTTATACTGCAGGAACACGGGATCATCGACGGAGTTGAGCGACATATAGTCGAGCATCTCTGCCGATTTCACGGCAAGGTTCTCGGCACTCATCTTCAGGTCTTCTTCACCTGCCTTCAGCTTCTTCATCGCCACCACGGCCTCACAGCTCTCCTTCATCGTGAGGAAGTACACCATCGCTGAAGCCTTGAACTTATAGTCGTAAAGTGTCTTCATCGTCACCTCTGAGAGGAAGGCAAGGGTACCCTCACTACCCACCATCGAGTGGGCGATGATGTCGAACGGATCATCGTAGGCGATCAGCGGACGGAGGTTCAGACCTGTCACGTTCTTAATACTATATTTAGTACGTATGCGCGAGGCAAGAGCTTCGTCGGCACGCACCTTATCGCGCAGTGCCTCGATCTTCTTCAGGAACTCGGGGTGACTCTTACGGAAGGCCTCTTTGCTCTCTTCCGAACCAGTGTCGAGCACCGTTCCATCAGTGAGGATAATCCTGGCCGATACCATCATACGGTCGCTGTTGGCATGCACGCCGCAGTTCATACCCGAGGCATTGTTGATCACGATACCACCCACCATCGCAGAACCGATGGAGGCTGGATCTGGTGGAAACACACGTCCGAAAGGCTTCAGGATCTCATTCACCTTCGCACCCACGATACCGGGCTGAAGTTTGATTGTATCCTGATTCTCACCGATCTCGTATTTCTCCCAGTGCTTGCCAGCCACAATCAGCACACTCTCGGTACAGCTCTGTCCTGAGAGCGAGGTACCAGCAGCACGGAAGGTAAAGGGCAACTTGTATTTCTGACAAGCCTTGACAATCTTCGAGATTTCCTCCTCGCCATCACTGCGGATGACAACCTTTGGAATCTGGCGATAGAAACTGGCATCCGTTCCCCAGCCTAAGGTACGGAGCTCATCAGTGTAAATACGGTCAGACGGTATAAATTGTCTGAGATCTTGTAGGAATTGATTCATCATAGGTCTTTTTATAATTTCGTGTATTACTTTTGGGGGCAAATATACAAAAAAAACTTGAAATAATTTGTTTTATTCCCAAAAAGTTTGTATATTTGTCGCCAAACTTATATAATATTCATTAAATAACTAAAAACCGTATGACAGCTCTCATCTCTGTTATTCCTATCCTGTTACTCATCGTGCTGATGATGGGTTTCAAAGTATCTGGTTACAAGAGTGCCGTAGTCACCCTTGTCGTTACAATCCTTCTGGCCTTGTTTGCTGTTCCATCCATGGGCATCCTGCCTGAGAAATATGCCGGAGTCTCTATCTATGGCATCACCCTCTGGTCGGTAGTCGAGGGCGTACTGAAGGCTTGCTTCCCTATCTTGCTGATCATCATCTTTGCGATATTCAGCTATAATATCCTTTGTGAGACGAAGGAGATTGAGACCATCAAGACGCAGTTTATTCAGATGACCTCCGACAAGGGTCTGTTGGTGCTGCTTCTCACTTGGGGTCTTGGTGGTGTACTTGAGGGTATGGCAGGCTTCGGAACGGCTGTGGCTATCCCTGCTGCCATCCTCATCGGACTGGGATTCAAGCCCATGTTCTCCGCTGTGATCTGTCTGGTGGCCAACACCGTTGCCGTAGGCTTCGGTGCTGTAGGCTTACCGGCTACCACGCTGGCCAATCAGGTAGCTGCCAGTGGTGTGGCTACACCCGAGGAGCTCTGTGAGGTGGCAACCTTTATCATCCTTCAGCTCTCGCTGATGTTCTTCATCACCCCGTTCCTCATCCTGATGATGACCGATCGCACGAAGATTCTGAAAAATATCACCATCGCCCTCTTTGTGGGTGCTTTCTCCATTGTGGTTCAGTTCTGCTGTGCCCACTTCATCGGTCCTGAGACGCCTGCGATCCTGGGCTCTGTGGCTGCTATTATTGCCATGCTGATCTACAACAAGCTGTTTATCCGCGAAGGAGATGCTACCGACGTGGTGAAGGTTGAGAAGAAGAACTTCGGCCTGTCTAAGACCCTCAAGGCATGGAGCGTCTATGGGCTGATTATCTTCTTCATCCTCATCAGCAGTAAGATTGTGCCCCCCGTGAATGAGGCACTGAATGGTACATTGGTTTCCAAGTTCGAGCTGCCTGTGATTGGCAACACCTTCAAGTTTGGTTGGCTGTCGAATGCAGGTCTGATGATCTTCTTGGGTGCCATCATTGGTGGACTGATTCAAGGCATGAGCTTAGGCCAGCTGATGAAACTGTTGGCTAAGACCACGCTGAACCTCCAGAAGACAGCTGTGACCATCTGCTGTCTGGTGGCTATGGCTATGCTGATGAACAATACAGGTATGACCAACGACATCGCCAAAGGCCTTGTGCTGCTCACAGGCTCTGCCTTCCCGTTCTTCGCACCACTGATCGGTTCTATCGGAACTTTCGTTACGGGTAGTGCCACGAATGCGACCGCTGCCAGCGACCTCGGCTTGGTGAACCAGGGAACGTTCTTCGGTGTGACAGGTAATGAGACCAACTGGCTGGCTGCTGCCAACTGTGCCGGCTCTGAGGGTGGTAAACTCCTTTCACCACAGTCGATAGCCATTGCCACCGCCGCCTGCGACATGGAGGGTCAGGATGGTGACATCATGCGTAAGACGATGCCGTTCGCCATCTTCTGGATCCTGATGAACGG
>ONAE01000079.1 GCA_900315695.1 uncultured Prevotella sp.
CCTTGAAAGAAACGAATGAGCACCTCGCACATTCCTGTATCCTTTTGGACTTTTGTTGATAATCTTTGTTCTATTTGTGCCATATCCTACTTGTTTTTTTTAAT
The DNA here is from genome assembly GCA_900315695.1 of uncultured Prevotella sp. GTDB lineage: Bacteria > Bacteroidota > Bacteroidia > Bacteroidales > Bacteroidaceae > Prevotella. The sequence continues at coordinate 105 of ONAE01000079.1, forward strand.
TCCTTTTGCAAAAGTAGGGAAAACAATGGATACTACCAAATTTTTGGCGTGTTTTTGGCGTGATAATTTGTAATTAGTACGATTGCGTCTTCTTGGTTCGAACTATAGTGCATCTTGTAACGCGCTGATATTAAACCACATAGAAAATTCTCGAATTTAATAGAATTAAATGGATTTTGCGCGAAGTAGGGCAGTAATCCCGACAGAAAGCGAGAGAATCAAAAGATTCCCTCGTTTTTTTGTCATTTCGAGTCCTCTCCTGTCATTTCGACTAAGCGAAGCGCATGGAGAAATCTTATGAGACCTCTCGACTACGCTCGAGGTGACATCGGGTTCAGACAAGGTACTGTAACTAGTTTTGTGACAGAATTTAATCTAAGAAGGTACAAATACTAATTTCCGCAGGGGAGAAAAGTGATTGTAACAAGTACAAAGAGCCTATCCCTTTATCGTTCGCCTATACGCAAATTGAAACGCTTTCAAAATCAATGTATGTGTAGAAGAGGCAGTCGATCATTCGGCTGCCTCTTTTTCCATGTTTGAGTGATCAGGAACTCATCAGGATGGTTGCTTGTTAACGCTAAGAGCCTCACTCAGATCTTTGGGAGCTATATCTTCATCTAACTGAAGTGCTTCCTCTTTGATATTCTCGAAGAACCAATCTAGGACTTTCTTCCTTTCTTTTTTAGGGAATTCCTGTGTCAATACAGCCATACTTGCAGCAAACGAGCGAGCGAGTGAAACTGAGATGGCCATTGCACTTGTGCGTCCATAGCGCTTAACGTGTTGCATAGTTGTTTCCTTAATACCCTTGGTAATTGCAGCTTCAAAATCGTCTGCCTGCTTTTCAAGCATTTTTCCTTCTTCTTTTTTCATAGAATCAATCTTTTTAAAATTTTAAATTATTACTGTTTTTCTCGAAATAACTGTGTTGGTCATTTCTGCCTGCAAAGGTAATAAGATTCTGCGAGTTATCCAAAAACGAAACCTTAATAAAATGTAAAACTGACACTTTTGGATCAAATGATCAGGGTGTCTATCAGATAGACGATGGCGCAGCAGATGGCGGCGACGGGGAAAAGTCCCAGACGGCGCCAGGCTGCGATGATGCCGATGACCAGGGCGATGATGCCTGACAGGGGCGTGAGGGTGGTCTGGATCATGCTGGGGAAGGTCATGACGGCGAGTGTGACGTAGGGCACGTAATAGAGGAAACTGCGCAGGAATCGGTTGCTGATCTGACCTTTGATCAACAGCATCGGCACGACACGGATTAGGTTGGTGGTGATGATGGCCAACAGGATGCAGATGATGATGCTATGCTTCTCCATGGGTTTCCTCCAAATTAACAGGTTTCAACCAGGCGGCGACTGCCGATATCAGAACGGTGAGGACGATGGTGCGCGTGCCACTGCTCCAACTGCTGACCACTGGGACGATGCTGCAGGCACCGCTCAGCACGAAACTGGCAATGACGGCATAGAGCACATGGCGGTCGTCGCGGGCTGGGGGCATGATGATGGCGATGAACATGCCGTAAAGTGCCACACTGAGGGCTGCGACGATGTTGACGGGCAGCATCCCTCCTGCCACAATGCCTGCCGCACAGCCTGCCGCCCAGAACAGGGTGGAGATGAGGGCGGCGGAATAGGTGTAGGCGGGCGGACAGTAACCCAGACGGGAGATGGAGACGCCGAAGATCTCGTCGGTGACGCAGCAGGCCATCAGCACTCTGTGAATCCACGAGGTGCCTGGTGCGATCTTCTGGGAGAGGGCGGCACTCATCAGCATATAACGCAGATTCACCACCAGACACATCGCGACGATCTCGACATAGGTGGCCTGGGCAGCCACAAGGGTATAGACACCATATTCGCCTGCTGAGGCACGGGTGAAGAAGCTGCTTACGAAACCGATGGCTGCCGTGAGCCCTGCCTGCTTGGCGATGATGCCCAACGAGAAGGCTACGGCAAAGTAACCTAAGGCGATGGGGATGCCGATACGAAATCCTTGTATGATATCTGTGCGTTGCATGGTCGTCTTTATACGTTTCCTAAATACACATGACGGATGCCTGCTTCCTGGGCGATTTTCCGGGCTTGTTGGAGGGTGGCGACGGGTGTCGGCTCCAGGTGGCTCATCTTATAACGGGGGAAGAAACGGCTGAAGTGCAGTGGGGCTTCGCTGAGGCCATTGTCGTTCAGCCATTGGCACATCCTGCTGATCATCGCCTTGTCATCGTTCACGCCAGGGATCAGGAGGTTCGTCAGTTCGATCCACACGCCAGCATCGCGCATGGCGAGGATGGTCTGTAACACGGGTTCGAGGTGTCCGCCACTGACCTGCTGGTAGATGTCGTCGCTGAACGATTTCAGGTCGATGTTCGCTGCATCGAGATAGGGCAACAGGTCGGCGAGTGGTTCCTGGTTCACGTAGCCTGCCGTTACAAGGATGTTCCACAGTCCTGCCTCATGCGCCAGTCGTGCTGCATCGGTCACATATTCTATATAGGTGAGGGGTTCAGTGTAGGTGTAGGCGATGCCTGGGCAATGGTGCTCCTGACAGAGGGCGATCAGTGCCTCTGGCTGCAGCTCATAGCTGGGCACCTGTTCTGGCCTGGCCTGTGAGATGTCGTGGTTCTGACAGTTCAGACAACGGAAGTTACACCCCGTACAGGCCAGCGACAGACAGGTGGTGCCTGGGTGGAAATGGTAGAGTGGCTTCTTCTCGATGGGATCGATGGCGAGGGCGCAGGGGCGTCCATACACCTCGCTTACCAGCTTGCCCTGACGGTTACGACGACTGCCACAGATGCCTCTCTTGCCCTCTGAGATCTTGCAGTGGTGGGGACAGAGCTGACACTCGACCTTGCCGTCTTCTTGCTGCTGGTAATACCTACATTCCATCAGAACACGATCGCCTCATACACATAGAGCTCGGCCTCTTTCCAGCCGTCCCAGCCCAGTCTTGCCTTGTCCTGTGAACAATGGCTCACAAACTCCTCCTTCGTCCAGTTCACCTCATCAGCCACCTGAGGCAGATAGGTGCCGCTGTTGAAGCCCTTGCGGATATAGATGCCATGACGGTGGAGCTCAAACTCATCGAGACTGTAGATGCGCCGCATGGGGGTGAGTACGGAGATCTCGATCTCCAGGTCGTCGAACTCCTCACGCGTCACGTTCAGGAATCGCGGATCCTCAAAGGCGGCTGCCCTTGCCATCTCTGCCACGATCTCATGCAGGGGGGTATCCTCGCCGAAGTGGCCGATGCAGCCTCTGAGTCGTCCGTTCTTATGCAGCGACACAAACGCACCACACAGCTTCTGGAGCGTGGGATAGCCGTTGCTCAGGGTTTTGGAATCCACCTCCTTACCATCGAAGTGGGCTTTGATGCTCTCGGCGGCAATCCGCTTCAGCTGTTGTTTATCCTCGTCTGTCAACAGGAAGTCATCACCCTGTTGATCCGCTTTCCGCACGATGGAGAAGGCGTGATAGCCCACCACGCGATCACGACTCTGGCGCTCGATGTCGCCAGAGTTCTGATAGAGCAGATGTCTCACTTCGTAATCACGGTCGAGCATGAGCATCAGTGTGACGATGGGGAACAGGCCGCAGGCGCTGGTTGCCAGCCCCTTGACGCCACTCGCGGCATTTGCCTCTATGGTGGTGATCAGCTGGTTCACGTCGCCGCTCTCGATCGCCTTACCCGTCTTGCCATCCACGCTGATGGCATCCTCATAACAGGGATAGTGGGAGAAGTCGCTGCTGATCACGAAGAGGTTCTCTTTGTTGAAAAAGGGTCTCAGTACAGCTGCAATCTGCTTCAGACGGCCGAAGTCGTTGGTGGCGATGACGATGGGCACGATGGGGGGCACCTCACCCAACTGCTGCTGCAGGAAGGGCAGTTGCACCTCCAGACAGTGCTCCTGGGTGTGGACATCCTCCTTGAAGGAGAATACCTTGTCGGCCGCTATCAGCGCCTGGGCGGTCTCCTTATCTACTGGCACGTTACCCAACGGTGTGGCATAGAAGTCGGCCTCGCCATCCACTGAGGCACCGTCGAGCCATGCATGATGACTCGGTCCCAACAGGAAGATGCGTTTGTACTTCCGCTCAGGGTTCAGTTGCTTGTACGCCTTCGCCGCCACATTACCAGAGTAGTAATAACCGGCATGGGGCACGATGAGCGCCGCCACATCCTGGTCACTGTCGCCCGCCTTGTGTCTGGCGAGGAAACTATTCACCTCCTCACTTAATCTCTGGGGATCACCTTCGTAGAAACGGTTTGCCTGGGTTGCAGGTCTGATGTAACTCATATTGATATAGATCTTTGATTGATGGTGCAAAAATAAACAAAAAATCGCAGATTGTTTGCAAATCTTCCAAAAACTTTCTACCTTTGCCCCAAATAACACTGAAACTTATGAGAAAGAATGTATTATCGATGTTCGCTGCCACTCTGTCATGCAGCCTGATGCTCACATCCTGTTTTGAGGTGTTTGACAATCCGTCTGTGAATATCAATGAGGAGTCAGACTTTAGCAGTATGATGGATCTCGGCACGTATGTGGGCGATGACTTCTACCAGTATGTGTTGGGTACATGGATTGCCAATAATCCCGTTCCAACCAAAAATGGGGCTATCTCTATCGGTACGAATGATGAGCAGGAAGTCATAACCGATGAGGCATTGAAAGAAATCATAGGTGGTCAGAAAAACGAGATTGCCTCCGCGCTGTATAAAGCCTATTCGCAGGAGACATTGAAGGATGACTCCACCGCGCTGATGAAAAAGCTGGCAGAGGTGGACGCCATGAAGACCAAGGATGATCTGACGAAGCTGTTGGCTCAGTTGGCTAAGCAGGGCTATGCCTGTCCCTTCTACATCTTGCCTAATACTTCTCAGCGCAAGGTATATCCGGAACTCGGAACGATAGACGATTTTAAACTTAAAGAAGAGTCGATTATAAAGCTGGGCATCAGCAGTGCAGAGGCCAAGGCTATTATGGATATGGGTGCAAAATGGAAGGTTATCGTCAAAGACATATTGGGAAAACGGGCAGGAAAGCCTGTCCTTGGACATTATAACCCATTTGAAGGCAAGCAACTGTTCACCACCTTCAAGGCACGAGGCGAAGGCAAAAGTCTTATCGATGCCATGGCTGCAGCACTCGACATCAACCTCTCTACGATTGCCGCCGATGCGTCTTGCGATAAGTTTTTCGATGCGTGGACAGCTTATAGTCTCGACGATCAGAAGCGGCTGGCGAAGTGTGGTATCCTGAGCCGCGACATGAATTACTTACCTTACGATCCGCTGAGACCGACGAATCAAGAAGATAAACAAAAACTCATAGACAAAATAGCAGGTCTCTGCAAAAAGGAATACAGCGGCTTACAAACCAGTATGAGTCATACGTATGTGGAGACGATCGACAAAGCTGCCAAGAAAGAAGTGACCGACATGTTTGAAGAACTGCGAGGCGTGTTCCGCGGTCGCATACAGAACAACAGCTGGATGGGCGATGCCACTAAGGCCAAAGCCATCGAGAAGCTGGATGCGATCATATTCATGTGCGGATGGCCCGACAACTTTCATACAGAATGGGAGGCAACAGTGCCAACTGGTAAATCGTTCTATGAGATGGTATGCAACCTGTTCTCCCAATACTCCGACATCATGAAAAAGCTGATTGGCCTGACCTCAGAAGACGCCTTTCACTATTGCGAGTGGATGCAAGTACCTGCCTATACGGCTAATGCTTTTTATAACGAAAAGAACAACTCGATCAACATATTGGCTTGCAACTTGGTACCGCCCATCTACGATAAGAACCAGCAGGCTTTCTACAACTATGCGATACTGGGAGCCACCACCATCGGCCATGAGATGACTCACGGCTTCGATGCCATAGGTTCGCTGTATGATGCCATTGGCAAGCAAGCGGAGTGGTGGGATCCGCAGGATAAGGCGGTATTCAAAGAGAAACAGAAGCAGATGATCAACCACTTCGACAAGCTGGAATACATGCCTGGTGTTTACTGCGATGGAGAAAAGACACTTAGCGAGAACATTGCCGACCTAGGCGGACTGGAGATTGCCTATGAGGCTTATATGAATAAGGTGACCACCACCACAAGTAGTGAGCGCCAATACCTGGCTCGTGAGTTCTTCCGTGCCTTTGCCGATGCGTGGAGGCAAAATGCGACTCCTGAGAAGATGAAGAAATACGAGAAAGACGTTCATGCGGCACCCAAACTGCGCGTCAACGGCAATGTGTGTCTAACCGACGCATGGTATCGCGTGTTCGGCATCACGGAAGGCCATATGTATCTTGCGCCCGACGAACGCATCCAGATCTGGTAAACTGATGATCCCGGCTGTTGCCCTCCCCAGCATCCTGTCATCGTCAGCGCTGTCAGCAGCAGAACATAGATGAGGTTTTTTCGGATGGTGTTCGTTGGTGTCATATGCGAGGTTTAGAAGTCGTCCATCGGATATCGGACACCCCATTTCTTGCGGAGTGAGTCCATCAGCTGCATGATGTACAGGGTTTCTTCGAGCGGCATCTCGCGAGGTTCCAGCAGTCCGTCGATCAGGTGCTGGCGACAGGCCAGGAACTGGTGTTCGTAGCCTGTGATCTGCTGGGGCACGTGGATATCTTCTACGAACTCGCGATCATGCGTATTCACGGTGACCTTCTGCGGATTGTTGATGTTGTCGATGATGAGGTTGCCATCGGTACCTGCGATGACGCCGATATTGTCGCCCACACAGGCGGCACTCGACTGGAGGTTGCAGAGCATGCCGTCGCTTAGGATGAGGCTGATGGCGTTGGTAAGATCCATGCCTGTCTGACTTTTCACACACTGGCTCTCCATGCTGACGATATCGGCAGGGAAGAACATGCGCACGAAGTTGAGGGCATAGACGCCAAGGTCGAGCAGGGCACCACCACAGAGGTCGGCTCGCATGATACGCGGCTTGTCACCCATCGAGTAGCCGAGGGTGGCAGTGAGCAGACGAGGTGTGCCGATGCGGCCGCTGCTGATGAGATCGCGCACGATGGTGACGACAGGTTGATAACGTGTCCAGATGGCTTCTGCGAGGAAGACCTTACGCTCACGGGCAAGATCGACAATCTCCTTGGCCTGACGGTAGTTGGCCATGAAGGCTTTCTCCACCAGACAGGGCTTGTCGGCCATGAGGGCATCTCGCGTCACGTCGTAGTGATGAGAATGGGGCGTGGCCACATAGACGAGATCGACATCCGGATCGGCGATGAGCTGGGCGTAAGAGCCGTAGGCTTTCTTCACATGCCATTGTGCTGCAAAGGCGTCGGCCTTTGCCTGAGAACGGGAGGCAATGGCGTAACACTCACAAGTGGTGAGGCCGTTGAGGGTGATGGCAGCCTTTTCGGCAATCCATCCTGCACCGATGATACCGATGCGAAGTTTTAAGTCGTTAGTCATATTTAAGTTGGGTTTTTGTTTTATTTGTAGAGCATGACGAACCCTCCGTCGCTCTGACAGTATTTGCGTAAAAGTTCCTGAATGAAACGGGCGTTCTGAAGCACGCGCTCTTCCTGACCGTCGTAGCCGTTGATGAGTACCACGAGGTGGGTGGTCTGGAGTGTCATCTTCGTACGCTCGTTGTCGCTGGTGGGAGTGCCTACACCGCCCTGTGCGTCGCGATAGACGGGCAGTCCTGCGATGTTGAGCATGCCGCGCCCGATGCCTTCGTAGGGCTCTCCCTCACGACCTACCCCCAAGGTGAGGGTGTCGCCCACGAACTTGTCGGCATCGAAGCCGCCGATGCTGTAGCCGTAGGCGATGCTGGCGAGGTTGACGAGATCGACGAGGGTGTCGATCTGATAGAGTTCCTTGCCTTGCAGCATCCTGCGGATGAGCTGTTCGCTGGCAGGGCGGTAGCGCGAGGGGTCTTTGCCACAGGCTTTATAGACGCGACGTGTGGCAGCGATGCCTGAGAGCTCCTTGAGACTCTCTGTGGTGAGTTCCTCGCGGAAACGTGCTTCGAGTGTGTGGATCTCATCCCATAGAGCGGCACTGTAGGAGGTGTTCACCACCTGTGCCTCGACGGCTGCGCCTACGAAGTTGGGGCAAACACTTTCTATCTCTTTGGAAACGATGATATGCATTTAGTAAACTGGATTCTGTTCGTAGTGATATTCCTGCACATTGGGATTGGTGCCGAGGTCGGTCTCTTCGATCTTCCCTGGGTCGAGCAGCTTCTGCTCATAGCCTTTGTGAACAGGCTCCACATCGAGCAACAGGTCAGTGTACTGGACGGTGGAGAAAACGAAGCCGAGGAAGCCGATGGCGACGCGAGTGCCCTCAGGATGGGTGTTATTGTGGATATAGGCGGTGGAATAGAAGAGGTGGCGATGCGCCTCCAACTGGTTGTATTTTTGGTAGGTCTCCAGTATCTCAGGGACGATGGCGGCTGTGTCGGCTTCTGTAAACGCGTAGCCGAGGTTATGGACGAAGTCGTCGATGGCATCGCCCTTATATCTGTTGTTGTCCTCCAGACACTGCATCACGTTGTCATTCACCTCCCTGATCATTTCCTTCTTGGTGGGGGCAGACATAAAGACGAGCAACAGGACAATAAGGATGACGCCGCTGATGAAGACGATGCGTCCGCTCTTGCTGCTAAGCAGTCTCTGGATGAAGTTCTTCTCACCCTCTCCGTAATTGATTCTTCTTTCTCTGCGTTTGATATTAAACATAGTGGTATTCAGGTTTGATTGTTATGTATGAGGTTCATGAACTCCTGTCGTGTCTTAGCCTGGTTGAAGGCACCACTGAAGTCGCTGGTGGTGGTGATGGCGTTCTGCTTCTCGATGCCTCGCATCTGCATGCACATGTGCTTGGCTTCTACCACGACCATCACACCGAGGGGTTTCAGGGTGTCCTGAATGCAGTCCTTGATCTGTTGGGTCATACGCTCCTGCACCTGCAGGCGGTGGGCATAGATGTCCACCACACGGGCTATCTTCGAGAGTCCTGTGATATAGCCGTTGGGGATATAGGCCACATGGGCCTTGCCGTAGAAAGGTAGCATGTGATGCTCGCAGAGGGAGAAGAAGTCGATATCCTTCACGATGACCATCTGTGAGTAGTCTTCCTTAAAGAGGGCATCAGTGAGTACCTTGTGGGCATCCATCTGGTAGCCGCGTGTGAGCACCTGCATCGCCTTGGCCACGCGCATAGGTGTCTTCTGGAGTCCCTCGCGTTCTGTGTCCTCGCCCAATAGGGTGAGCACCTCTTTATAATGGCCTGCCAGTTCTTCAAGACCTTCGCGATACTGAGGCTCATAGCCGGAGTGATACTCTGTCTCGTAACTCATTAATACTGTACGGTGATTTTTCCTTTGACAATAATAGCCGAGTCGTAACCCTGCTGTTTCACTTTTTTCAATATTTCGTACGCTTCCTCATACGTGCGGTAGTTGCCTATGCGGCAGATCCACCGGGGGGTATAGAAATGCACATAGACAGGCTCGCTTGGGAAAAGACTCTTCATGTTGTCGCCAGCGCGCTCTGCCTTTAATCTGTCGCTGCGGGAGTTACCGCCTGCGAATACCTGAACACGATAGCCGTTGATCTTCATACCCTTCATCACCTTCTTGTGCACATCGGCAGTGTCTGGTGTGGCAACGATGGCTTGGGCCTCGTTTTCCTTTGGTGTCACCTTGTCTTTGGGTTCAGTCTTGGTGTCAGGTTTAGCCTCGGCCTTGACCTTGCACTCGGGCTTGACCTTGGGTGTCTGTTTCTGTTCAGGTTTTGGTCTTTCTGTTTGTTTGGTAGCATTAGATCCGTTGACAAGTGCGTCGATGCTCTTGTCGTGGGTCACACTGACCTTGCCTTCACTTGTGTTGCTTTTCTGCAAACGCTCAGTGAAAGTCGATTGTGCATCGGCTGCGATGATGCAGCCGACACACAATGCGATGGTAATAATGAATCGTCTCACAGTGATTACTTCTTCCAAGCGTCGATGATACCCTTGAAATCAGCAGCCTTCAGAGAGGCGCCACCAATGAGACCGCCGTCGATGTCGGGCTTAGCAAACAGCTCAGGAGCGTTGCTGGCCTTGCAGCTACCACCATAGAGGATAGTAGTGTCGTCGGCTACAGCCTGACCGTACTTCTCAGCGATGATTGAACGGATGTAAGCGTGGATCTCCTCAGCCTGCTCAGCGGTAGCGGTCTTACCAGTACCGATAGCCCAGATGGGCTCGTAGGCGATCACG
>ONAE01000077.1 GCA_900315695.1 uncultured Prevotella sp.
GTCGTTTTGTTGACTTTTGACATTGCAAAGTTACGACGGATTTCGTCACGTTCCAAACTTTTTTGTGTTTTTCATTCACGATTGTAGCGACACCAAAACGATTTTGCGACAGAGTAGGGGAATAGGGGTTAGCGCGTGTCGTAAAAGGCATAAAAATCTCACACGTGGACGACCTTTAACGAAATTCAATGGTGACAAACGCTGTCATACCAGGCAACAGATGCGGATGCGGTTCCAAGGTGGCTTCAATATGTATCATTCCGTTGTCGTCGATGACTGGGTTAATACCAGAGACCCTAGCCGTATGTTTCTCCTTGGGGTATGTTACGGTAGAGACGGATAAGACGGCACCCTCCTCGTATTTGGCGAGTTCATTTTCGAGCACGTCAAAACCCACTTTCAGATGTTCAATGTCAACAATGTAGAAGAGAGCCTCACCTGGCAGGGCTGCACCGTAAAGTGTGTTCTGTATCTTTGAGACATAGCCGGAAACGGGCGCTTTGATAATGCAATAGGACAGCTGGTGTTCCAGCTCATGCAACTCGGCTTTCGCCTCGTTATAGCCGCTATTGATACGTGCCAGTTTCTTGATGTTCTCCGGAGCCGCATCTAAATGGTCACGCTTATAGCCCTGTCCCATCAAGATAGCCTGATATTGGAACTCCGCTTTCTCCAGTTTGGCACGGCTGTGTACAATCTTGTCCTGCAGGGAAGCATCGCTCAGACGGGCTACGAGCTCGCCCTTCTTGACATACTGGCCTGTCTTCTCAATGGCAAACATGACGATTTGTTCAGCGAGACGGCTATAGACCGGAATCTCACGTTCACTTTCTATCTTACCTTTGGTGACCGTGGAAAAACTCTCAACTTGCTGAGTGGATGTGGATGCAGTGGTATCCACGGTCATGGTGTCAGCCTGCTTGTCGGCATGCTGTATATCCTTTTTCTGCTGGCAGGCAGATAGGAGTAAGAAAGTAAAAATACCTATCCATGAAAAACGCATATTCTTATTCATAGTTTACAAGGGTTTGCAGATGATAGTAATTTGTCCAGAACTCCTCCATGGCAGTCAGGTAGTTGCTGTATGCCGTGACCCATCGCGACTGTGCCAGGGTGAATGTATTGATGTCACAGAGACCGTTGGCATAGTTGTCGGCAGTCTCGTTGAATGTCTCTTCCGCCAGAGTGACGGTGCGCTGTGTAGTGGTCAGCAGCGCCCTGCTGGTCTGCAGCTTCTGCAGAGTTACGGTAGCGTCTTCCGCCAACAGACGCTCCACCTCCTGGAGTGCCGACTCCTGCCGCTCGACCCAGCCTACAGCGGCGGCATGCCGCTTCTTGGCTGCACCATGGTCTGCCAACGGTATCGTGACCTGCACAGCGCCCAAGGCATATAGCTGCTGGTTCTTGAAGGCACTTCCGAGGGTGTTGTTGACCTGCTGCAGGCCAAGATTGACGTCAAGACCGATATTGACGCCCCGCTCCTGTTGAGTCTTGTTTTCCTGATGACGGGCTTCGGTCAGTTCAGCCAACTGATGCTGGTAGGCGGGGCTGTTGCTCATGGCGCGTTCAGCAACCTCGGAAGCCGTATATATGGTGGGTGGCGGTGTATCGGGGATTTCGAGCAGTGCTATGGAGTCAGGCGTCGGCGTGATGCGCAGGAACGACGCGAGCTCCGTCCTGGCCTTCAACTCCTCCTGACGTGCCACAGCCAGATGGTTTGCGGCATTCTGCTGCTGTACCTCGACAGAGTGCAGCTCTGCCAGCGTGACGATGGCGATGCTGGCTTTCTCGCGGGCAATGCTTAGCAGGGTGTCGCTCATCAGAAGTTCATCTGTCCGCATCTTCAGCACCCGCTGCTGACGGGCCAGGTGGAAGTAGCGCACGGCGGCCTCCTCGGCAATGCGCCGCAGGTCGTACTCATGCTGGCGGCGGGCAGCCAGCAGTCGCTGGTCCTCCACTCGCTTCTCCCATAGGAATGGATTATAGCCCAACAAGGTATGGCTATAGCCCACCAACAGCGGACTCGTCACAAATTGGCGTGGATAACCAGAGGCACCCTCGCGGAAGAATTCGCTCCAGATGGCCTGTGTGCCGATGTATGCCTCGCCACCGAATGACAACATCTTCTGGGTCAGCCGTATCTGGGCGGAAGTGGAGAGGATATCGTAGTTGCGCAGGTAGACGTAGTCGCGGCTGGGGTCGCTGACGATGCGGGAGTAGTTAGGCACTACCTTCAGCGTGAGCTGTGGTTTGCGCAGGGCCTCGAAAGCCTCGTAGGATAACTGTCGGCTTTGATATTCCTGCCGGCTCTGGAAGGCGGTTATGGCACTGTCTTGCGAAAGGCGTATCACCTTGTCCAAGGTCAGCGATGTCTGTCCCCTGCTGCCCAATGGAAGCAAGCAGAGTGACGTCAAGCCTGTCAGGAGTTGTATGCAGAATCTATTCTTCATAATTCGTATCTTACTCTTTTTCGCTTGGGAAATAACCTCGTGCCTGCAGTTCCTGGAAATTGCCGTCGGCCTCCACGAGGCCATCCTTCAGCACAATAATACGGTTGCACTGCTGTATGGTGCTCAGTCGGTGGGCAATGACGATGCGCGTACATTTCAGTTGGGCCAGGTTCTCAACCACTATGTGCTGGCTGATGTTGTCGAGGGCTGACGTCGCTTCGTCGAAGAAGAGCACCTTGGGCTTCCTGACCAGTGCGCGGGCAATGAGAATACGCTGCCGTTGTCCGCCCGACACACCTTTGCCGTCGACACTGATAGGTGTATCCATGCCTAAGGGGAACTGGCGGATGTCGTTGTCGAGTGCAGCCATACGCGCAGCCTCCCAGGCATCGTCATCTGTCAGTTTCGGATCGTTGAAGATGATGTTGTCGCGGATGGTGCCCTCAACGAGCTGGCCGTCCTGCATACAGATGCCAATACAGAATTGTCGCAGGCTGCGCAGATTGATGTCACTCAAGTCGTACTGGTCGTAGAAAATGGATCCTGCTAACGGATGCTCCAAACCCAACATCAGTCGCATCAGTGTGCTCTTGCCGCAACCTGAGCTTCCAACAAGGGCAACGTAGTCACCGCTGTTAATGCTCAGATTCAGGCCGTCGAAGAGCAACGGCATGTCATCGGCATAGCGGAACTTCAGACCGCGTATGTCCACCCGCCCTGATATGCTCTTCACGACATGGGCTTCCTCCTTCACTTCAGGCCTTGCAGCAAATATAGGACGGCAGAGCTGTATCTCCGGCAACATGCGTGACACCGTTTTCGTGATGGTCTGCAATTGAAACACGGCCTTGCCGACGATCCCTAAAACGGCACAATAGGCGATATAGTCAGAGAGTGCCAGACCATAGTGCCAGGCTGCCCACATCGTCACAATCATAGGCAGGAACTTGAGACAATAACTGACACCAGTCACATAGAAACTGCCCAAAGGCTGGCGGCTGCTATACGCCTCGGTAGGTTCGTATGCCTTAGCCCATTGATGGAAAGCCCGGAACTCAGCCCCGCTGGTCCTGATTTTCTGGATACCTGAAAACAATGAAAACAGCGTACCTATGAGGTGTGAGCCGCAGGAATTCACGCTTAACTGCACTATCTTTGCATAGTAGTATTCCATCATGATAGCCGCCAATTGTATCATGACGACAACCAAGCCTGTGAAGAGCAGCGGGCCACCATAGATGAAGAACTGTATGAACATAACTGCTGAAAACAGAAAAGTCAATATGGTTGACAGGAAATCGGCCGTAAGACTTGAACTGACGCGCGACAACGACAGCAGACGGTTGGAGAGGTCGCCTGCATATTCAACCTTGTCCTTGATACGTACCACCACCAGGTTACGGGCAATCTGCACCATCGTCAGCCCAAGGGCTGCGCTGAAGAGCAGCGTCGCAATGGGAACAATCTGACTGGCATCACCCGATGGAATCACCTCCGAAAAAATCAGCTTGCACACGTATGGCGTAAACATCGTCAGCAGAGCAACGCTTACGCAAGCCATCAGGCAGTAAAGCCAGTCATACATGCAGAGGCAGCTCAAGGCATAGCGCATTATTTTCCTGGCAGTCAGTTTTTCGTCTGCAAGAGGCTGACAGGTAATCAGTGCCTCCCTCTTCAGCAGGTCGGCACTTTTGCTGGCCATCATGAGCTTTCCTGTCTTCGGATGAGTGAACGTATAATCTGTAAAGCCGGGAACAAGTATGACGGGCGTGTCGTCGTCGGCCATAAATCCCATCATATGGCCCGTACAGCGCGACCACCAACGGTCGGTCAGCGTGATATAGCGGAAGAAAACGTTATAGCTGTCTAACAACGTCTCTATCTTCTCGATGTCCGATGGTAAATCTACAGCCGACTGCATCTGCTTCCATAGCTTCCGGTCTATTATGGATCGCAAGATGTCCCGTGCCTGGCTCATAGCCTTGCGGTTCCCATCCATGCGCTGGACTAACTGCTGGTGAAATATATTCGTTATCATCGTGTCAGGCGTATTTTAAGAGATTACGATACAGACCATCCATCTGTGCAAGTTCCTCATGGGTGCCTTGCTGTATCACTCGGCCTTGTTCTATCACGAAAATCCGGTCGCACTGGCGGATGGTATCCAGTCGGTGAGCAATCATAACCAAAGTCATACCCTCTAAATACAGATGTCGCATGACCTTGGCTTCCGTCTCTGGATCCAGGGCTGAGGTGCCCTCGTCCATCAGCAGGATGGTGGGTTCCTTGGCCAATGCGGTGGCTATCTCGATGCGCTGCCGCTGTCCGCCGCTGAAGTTCTTGCCGCGCTCTGAGACGATGCCCTGATATGCCCCTGGGCGTTCCATGATTTCATGGTGAATCTGCGCACTGTTACAGGCCACTACCATGGAAAAATCTTCTATCGACTCATCCCACATTTTTACATTGTCGGCAATGGTGCCCTCGAAGAGTGTTATATCCTGATTGACCACCGAGACAGAGTTGACGAAAGTCATACGGTCGATGGCCTTGCGGGGTTTCCCGTCGAATAGCACCTCACCCTCCCACGGTTCATAGAGGCCCGACACAAGACTCAATATGGTGCTCTTGCCACAGCCTGAGGGGCCTACCAGGGCTATGCGCTCGCCAGCCTTGATTTTCAGCGAGAAGTGACTGATGATGGGGGGCAGACTGCGGTCATAGCCGAAGGTGACATCACGCAGTTCTATCTCACCTGTCAGCTTAGCCTCTTCGGGCAGTTCGTCGTCGGCAGGCAGGCGCAAGTCAACACATTCCTGGCTGCAGTCGGTCACCTCCTTGATGCGCTGGATGGACGAATTGATTCTCAAAGCGGTCTGTACGCTGGCAATAGTCCTGATGATAGGATTGATGGACTCGTTAATAAGTCCCTGCGAGGCCAGTATCATGCCAGGTGTCATCTCACCTTGGAGGATGAACCAGGTGCCCATACACAATATGACACCATTGGTGACCTCCAATATAAACTCCGGCAGGGCACTCAAATAGATATTATTGGTGAAGGTGGTCACGCGGGCATTCAAAGACTGTGCATAGGTTTTCTCCCATTGTGCATAGAAGTGTCGCTCACCGCCCAAAGCCTTGATGGTGTCCAGATTACCCATTCCCGTCATGGTAACGTTCTGCAACCGCGTCTCCGTCACTTCCAGGTTCATGGCGAGTTCCTTCTGTTTGTTGGCAGTGCTGCGCATCACGTAAACGAGCAACAGGACGGAGAAAATTTCCAGCAATCCCAGTTTCCAGTTGAAAAGCATGACAAAATAGCAACAGAGAATGGGCAGGATGAGCAAGCTTATGGCCGCCAGGGAGTAGTCTATCAGCCTGGAGGTCTTTGCGATGGTGGTGTAGCGAGCCGCCAGTTCACCTGGTGAAAATTGGGTGAGCAGCGTCATCGGTAGTCTAAATACTATCCACAGGAAATTCGACGAAGTGGTGATATTGACTCTTGCCTGGCTCTTCCGGCGTAAAATAGAGAACCCTATCCAGACCACCAGTTCAAGCACGAACAGCAGGATATACAGCAACATCAGCGGAGTAAACCATTCCGGGTTCTTTTGTGTGATGATGTTGTCGGTAAAAACCTGCTGAAACAGTGACGGAAAAATGTTGACTATGGAATTAAAGGCAAGGATAATAATACCGTTGAAGGCAAAAAGCATATTGCCCTTTAGGAAATAGCGTAATGCTGATACCATCGAAAACCTGGCTTTTCGGTTTCGTGTCTTCTCTGCCATCATTCAAACTTTTGCTTGAGGTTACGGAAGCGTGTACGCGACGACTCGAACAGATACTGGAACATGCTGCGTCGGCGGGTTTCGGTGAGCACAGAACAGTAGGTGCCGATGCCCATGCTCACATTTTCTGGCACGCCAAACGACCAATCGTATTGCGTGGAGTCCTCAGGTGAGCGTAGCAGGTCGATGCGCACCTCATAGACCACATCGCCCTGTTCCAGCAATCGCTTGGCCAGAATATTCGACTTTAATGTCTGGCGCACATCGTCGGCATCGGCAGGATAGCGCACAACCCGACTGATGCGGCCTCGCACATAGCCTATCTCGTCGCGCTTCTCGTCGGCGGGCCATACCTGGGCCTCCATGCCTATGCGCAGGTCACGCTGCGCCGCATTGTCGGCGTAGGCAATGAGTTGCGTCTGAGCGATGTGCTGGCTGGTATCCGTGCCGTCAATCACACTCACAATGGGGTCGAAAGCCTCGAATGGCTCGTTATCTGCCTTGGTACTGATGACCAGTCCGCTCACCGTGCTGGTCAGGAAACTATGACTATCGCCGATAGAGACCATTGCCACCGTCTGACCCTGGCGCACGCTGTCGCCATTATGCACCAGCACCGCGCGCACAATGCCCTTGTTGGGCAGCGTAATGTCGGTGGTACCCTGTACGGGGAACACGACGCCTGAATAGTAGGCTTTGTCGCTCACATTCCCTAAAAAGCCCCATACGATGAATGCCGCCAGTAGCACGAAAGCTGCCGTAGCCAACAGATAGGTGGGCACAGAAGTCACATGCAAATGATCGACTATCTGCTCAGGCGATTGGGGTACTTTCTCAGAATCTTCTTTCATAGAGCTTCCAGTTGGTAAATTGATTTCTTTCTAAATTATCAATGACTTGGCAAAGGTACAAATAAAAACTGAGAAAACCCGCCTTTTGGGGAATTATTTCACATGAAAGAGTCTTTTTCTTTTTTTATTTCCAATTTTCTTTGTATATTTGCAGCCATAAAACAATAATTATTCAAACAAAAACTATAATTATGATGAAAGTAAAACATTTGTTTTCCGGAATGCTGGCGATGCTGGCCGTTCTGTTGTTGACGGGTTGTTACTGGAACCACTGGAACGACAACCCCGTGCGTACATCTTTAGAAATTGAATCGACCGACCTCGTTTTGTCAGTCGGTGAGTCTGTCACCCGCTCGGCTACCACCGAGTCGAGGGATTACGAGTTTACCTACACCTCCAGCAACCCCGCTGTGGCTACCGTTGATCAGAACGGTAAGGTGACTGCCATGTCCGAGGGTACTGCCATCATCACCGTCTCGATGCCCGAGACGCTGAAAGGCTGGTATGCCGCAGCCTCTCGTCAGTACAAGGTCATCGTGAAGGATGTGACTGCCGAAGATTTGGTTAATGTCGATAAGGCAACCCCGCTGACCCTCGTAGCTCAGGCCGACGGCAAGATCACCGTCACCTTCAACAATGGCATCATCCTGGCCAACGACATCCACTATACCGTCAACGGCGGTGCTGAGCAGACTATTGTCAAGGACACCAAGGGTGCCTACGACATCGTCGTGAAGAAGGGCGATGTGGTGCAGCTCTACAGCCTGAACCCCTCGCTGGGAGGCAGCACCGTGGCAGGCGCCCGTGGTGGCACAAGAGCTGTTGACGACGGTGCGAAGTACATCAACATCCGTCCTTCGATGAAGACCGAGATCTACGGTAACGTGATGAGCTTGCTGAAGGGCAAGGACAATCTGGAGAGCGCGACAACCATCGAGGCCAACAATGCCTTCTACGGCTTGTTCGCAGGTGCCGAGAAACTCGTGAACAATGACGAGCGTCTGCTCGTATTGCCCGCCACTACCTTGACGGAGGGCTGCTATCAGGATATGTTCAACGGCTGTAAGGGCATCGAGAAAGCGCCTGAGCTGCCCGCCCCGAAGCTGGAGAAGAACTGCTATCAGGAGATGTTCTACGACTGTGCAAAGCTGAACCATGTGAAGTGTCTGGCTACAGACATCAAAGCCGAGAACAGCACGAAGGACTGGCTCGGTAAGGCTGGTACCGAGGCCACAGGCGAGAAGGTGCTGGAGACAGCGGTGCCGATGACAGCTAACAGCGACGACGGTGTGCCCGACGGATGGACAGCCGCTATCGTTGTGACGAGCGTCAAGCTCGACAAGACCGAGCTGGCTCTGACCGTTGGCGATGCTGCCGTTCAGCTGAAGGCCTCCGTGGCTCCTGATAACGCTACTGACAAGACCGTGACCTGGAGCAGCGACAAGACTTCCGTTGCCACCGTCGACGCCACAGGTAAGGTGACCGCCGTAGCCGAGGGCGAGGCCACGATCACTGCCAAGGCTGGCGACAAGACCGCTACCTGCAAGGTGACCGTCAAGGCTCCCGTCGTAGCCGTCACCAGCGTCAAGCTCGACAAGACCGAGTTGGCTCTGACCGTTGGCGATGCTGCCGTTCAGCTGAAGGCCACCGTGGCTCCTGATAACGCTACTGACAAGACCGTGACCTGGACGAGCGACAAACCCGCAGTTGCTACCGTTGATGCCACAGGTAAAGTGACCGCCGTAGCTGAGGGTGAGGCCACGATCACCGCCAAGGCTGGCGACAAGACCGCCACCTGCAAGGTGACCGTCAAGGCTGCCGCCCCTGCTCCCGGCATGAATGCGATCGATCCGTTCGGCAAGGGCGACGACCCGTTCGGTGGTAGTAACTAATCCTAAAACATGTTGAACCTGATAAAAAGAAATATAAGATGAAGACTTTCAAGATATTCAGCACAGCAGCGCTGGCCCTCATGATGGCCGCCTGCAGCAGTGAGGACACTGCACAGAGCAATTACCCCGCCCAGCAGGGGCAGAAGGTGCCCTTCAGCGCCACCATCGCCGCCCCAGGCAGTGGTGCCGGCACACGTACCGAGTACACCGAGGTCACAACGGGCAGTGCCGCTGGAACCATCAACGTGGTCTGGAAGGCCGGCGACGAGATAGCCCTTATCCATAACGGCAAGGCAGATGTGGTAAAGGTAGAGACCGTCAACGAAGACGGCTCTGCCACCATCACCGGCGACATCACTGTCGGCACCGATGGCGAGGCCATTGAGGTATGTTATCCCGCCGCACTCTGGGAGTGGGATGAGGAGACATCGGGCGCTATCAGGAATGCGACCTTTGTCTCCAACATCATAAAGCAGGACGGCACGCTGAAATATATCCAAGACAACCTGGATGTGCGTATGGGCGAAGGCAAGCTGAAGGTCGATGGCGACAAGGCCACGCTCAGTGCCAACGTATCGCTGGCTAGCCAGATAGCCATCTGGAAGCTCACGCTGCAAGACGATGCCGAAACGCCGGCTGCCCTCAAAGCCACCCAGGTAATCGTGAAAGTGGATGAGCCGACTGCGACTATAGCCAGAACCACGACGCTGAGCACACCCACCTCGACGGTTTATCTGGCCATGGATATGATCAATGAAGAAAACCTCACCATCGAGGCCACCGTGGGAGAAGACACCTATTCTTACACGAACGAAGTCACCTCCCTCGAGCGCGGCAAATACTACCAGAGGACAGTGACGATGGCGAAGGCTGCTACCGACCTCTCGAAACTGACAGCCGACTATACGGTTAAAAACGGCGAGACGCTGACTGGTAAGCTCGCAGGCAATTACAAGATTTCGATTGCCGACGGTGCTACCGTGACGCTTGATGGCGTGACTATCACTGGTGAGAACAGTTCAGACTACAAGTGGGCAGGTATCACCTGCTTGGGCGATGCCACCATCATCCTGAAGGACGGCTCGAAGAACACCGTGAAGGGATTCTATGAGGATTATCCTGGCATCCAGGCTGGTCCTGTAGGCAAGACGCTCATCATCAAGGGAGAAACCAAGGGTACTGGCTCACTCGACGCCAGCCCCTACGATGGTGGAACTGAACACAGCTATGGTGCTGGCATCGGCGGCGGCTTAGATATATCCTGCGGTGACATCAATATCCAGGGTGGCGTCATCACTGTTACAGGCGGCTATGGGGCTGCTGGTATCGGTGTAGGTGAAGGTTATGGGGAAGAAAATGTGAGCTGCGCTACCATTACCATCAGTGGCGGCAACGTCACTGCTACAGGCGGCTATGGGGCTGCAGGCATCGGCGGCGGATATGCATATAATTATGGTGTGACCTGCGGTGCTATCACCATCTCTGGCGGAACCGTCACGGCTGCTGGCGGTGACAATGCTGCCGGTATCGGTAGTGGGGAATCGTATTCTGGCAAAACCAATACATGTGGTGACATTACGGTTACTGCAGACGTGACAAGTGTGACTGCCACGAAGGGGAAAAATGCTACCAACAGCATCGGCGCAGGTAAAGATGGCACCTGCGGCACGATTACCATCGGCGGCAAGGTCTATGCCGATGGCGTCACCATCAGCCCCTACACCTATCCCGAGCCAACAATTGGCGACGTGACACCCCTCGATCCGTTTGAAGGCGGAGGCGACCCACTTGCCGATTAACCCCTAACCCATTTGTTGAACCCTTTAAAAGAATTATATAATGAAGATTAATAGATTATTCAGTATAGCTGCAGCGGCCTTGATGATGGTTGCCTGCAGCAGCGAGGAGACCGCGCTGAACAACAACCCCGCAGTGGGTTCTCAGATGCAGTTCACCGCTACCATCGCCGCTCCTGGCAGCGGTGCCACCACCCGTACGGAATACTCTGAGAGTGGTAAGGATATCAACGTGGCTTGGAGTGTAGGCGACGAGATTGCCCTGATTCACAATGGTGTGAAGGATGTGGCAACAGTAGAGAAGGTCAATGCCGACGGCTCTGCCACCATCACTGGCATCATCACAGGTGCCACTAACGAAGCTGATGTGAGGTTGGTTTATCCCGCAGCACGCGTGGGCGAGGTGACTGGCGGTTTAGACGGCACAGAATATTCGTCAGATTCGGATGTTGAAGGTAAGTTGCTCACACAAGACGGCACACTCAAATATATCCAGAAAAATCTCGACTTCCGTTCGGATATGAACCAGTTGTCAGTCGAAGGAGACAAGGCGACACTTGCATACCCTGCAGAAGATATGGCTGCCGAGTTAGCCATCTGGAAGCTCACGCTGCAAGACGATGCTGAGACCCCAGCAGCCCTCTCAGCCACCCAGGTATCAGTGATACTGGATGGTGAGGAGCCTGTGACTATAGCCAGCACCACAACGCTTAGCACAGCCACCTCGACCGTCTATCTCGCCATGGATATGATCAATGAAGAAGACCTCACCATCGAAGCCACCGTCGGAGAGGATACCTATTCATACACGAAGAATGGCGTTACCCTCGCTGCCGGCACATACTACCAGAGCACAGTGACGATGGCGAAGGCTGTTGCAACTTATAGAGAATACAGCTATACCACTTCATTAACTTATAAAGATGTGTCTATTCCCTCTGATGCAAAGACGGTCTCTTCATCGACCACATCGTGGAGTGGTACATACACTGTAGATGGTAGCGTAACAATCAATGGCGATGTAGAGTGTACTGGTGATGTGAATCTCATCCTTCTTGATGGATCAAAATTAACCGTTAACGGTCATATCTATGGAGTAACAGGTTCTCAGCCTGATTCGTATTCTTTAAATATCTATGCCCAGAGCGAGGGTTCAAATATGGGTGCTCTCTATATTGATGCAGAAGACAACGATATAGAAACTAGTAATGGAAACAATATAGTTGTCAAGAACCTTGCAATTCACGGCGGCAAAATTGTTGCGACCAATGGCGAACAGGCTCTTGAGGCGTATGGCCCATTCAAAATCTATGGTGGTGATATTTCTGCAACAGGTTCAATCCAGGGTATTATGGCAACAACAGGAGGCTTGGAAATCCATGGTGGTAAACTTGTTGCAAACGGTGGTTTTAATGGTATCAATGCATACGCTTGTAATGTGACTATCACTGGCGGAAATGTTACTGCTAATTCAACTGGCACTATTTGGGGGGGATCTGCAGGTCTATATGTTATGGGAAATCTCAGCATCAGTGGTAATAGTGTTGTTATAGGTACAAGTGCTAGCAATATGGAAGGCATCCAAGCCCAACTAGATGAAGAAGATCCTAATACTGGCGTTATCACAATTTCTGGAAATCCAACTGTGAAAGCCTATGGTGGTCCTGGCAGTGCTACAGGAATGCTTTGGGGTGGTATTGGCTTGAATGGCATTCAGATCAATATCAGCGGTGGTACGATTACTGCTGTAGGCGGTAATGGAGCCAATGGAGGCGTTGATGAAAATGGCGCAGGCATAGATGGAGGCTTAGGCGGAAACGGTGTTGAAGGCGCTATCAATATTACTGGTGGCACATTAACAGCTACAGGTGGTAACGGCGGTAACGGCGGTAATGCTACTGGCGATGATAAAAACGGTGGTGACGGTGGTAACGGTGGTACTGGCATTAGGGGAGAGGTTACTGGCTCTGGTGCAGAATCTGCAATCAATGCAGCCACAGGTGGTACTGGCGGAACTGGCGGAACTGGTAAAGGCACAGGTGCCAATGGTGACGATGGTGCCGATGGTGAAAAACATGATGCAGGGCTGTATTAGTCGCTCCAAATGGTCATGAATAGTCATGAGAATAGGAAACGGAAGTCATCGGCTTCCGTTTCTTTGCGTTTGGTTTTGAAATTAATCGCCAAATCTTAGGAACTTAATAAAAAATATCCTATCTTTGCAGTAGAAATTTATTTCGTGAGCTCCTGGTATAGTTTGAAGAGTTCTGCCACACACTGGCTTTCAGTCATGGTCTTGACGTCGAAGCCGTAAGCTGCCATCACAGCGCGGTCGTTGTCCTGGTGGGCCTTGCGGAGTTCAACTGGCATGGTCAGTTCGTAGTAGAGGTCTGCCAGTGATGAGTCAGGGTAGAGGGCTCTTGCGTCAAGGATGGCTTGTGCTGTTTGCTCAATCTTTGCCTTTTGCTCGTCTGTTGGAGTGGGCCAGGGGAAATTGTTGTAAACAATATCTCCGCCATATCTATAGTCACTCTTCATTCTTCCGCACGTAACTCGCATCCATGCATTATGAACATTTGAGGTAAGTACACCAAAATGATAAAGTGTAGCGTCTGGTACGACAAATACAAGATTGCTAGCGATTATATCTGGTGTCATAAATCCAATTGGGATATAACGGCGGTTTTCTGATGATACTTGAGGAATTATAAGATAATTGGAATCTGGTTGAGCATCAACAGCAAACAATGTTGGTGTTTCTGCTGTTCTTCTTGTTGTAGCAGCAGGACTAGCAAGTCGATCTTCGCGAACCTTAGCCACCCGTTCCATAACCATCCTACAGGATCTAAGCTCACTAATATCTGCACCTTTCAACCAGAGACAATAGCGTTTCTTTTTATTGATAAACTCATCAGAACCGATATATGGTTTTATCCATTTTTCACAGAGCGGATTGTCTGAGAGGAATTGTGGTCGTTCCTCAACTGTTACTGTAAAAGCCGACGAGCGGGGAAGGCTTCCAACACGGATTTTTGGAACATTGGAAAGTGGTAAAGTACGCCTTTCTGGACAGACATTTGGAGCGTCGAGGAGGTATCCATTAATATTCTCACAATATGTAATTCTCATGTCATGTATCAGCCTTGGTTTACGCGGAAGCCTTCCTTCTGAAAAGCCAACAATAACTACATGGACATGCGCCTTTTCACTTGCTTCATTTTCCCATACAAAAGTGGGCCAAGCAAAATCGATGGCATAACCCATTTTGAAGATGTTTTTCCATAACGTGCCAATGGAAATGCCCTGACAGATACTATTCGTGGCTACAAAAGCTGTTCGAATATCTGTACCTCTCATATATAATGCTGCCTTATAAAACCAGGAGGATACATAATCACTCTTATCTGTTTTTATCTTTCCAAACACATATTCCATATCCGATTTTTGAGAATCACTCCTAACATTATGTCCCACAAACGGCGG
>ONAE01000082.1 GCA_900315695.1 uncultured Prevotella sp.
TGACAGCACCATCGGTCTGTTTTGCCACTTTCCCGGTTTCAATGGTGATGGTACGTCCATCAGCCAATTGAAGGGTCTTTGTAATTACGTTCATCTTAATTAAAACATCTTAAAATAAAAAAATAGCACGACCCAATCGCTAAGGGTCGCGAAAATCGGCACAAAGGTACACATTATTATATTAATAAACGAAGAAATAGAGATTATTTTTCGTTTTTTTTGGTATTTTCCCCGCTTATTCGTACCTTTGCAGCCAAAAATAACAAACGATAACAATGAAACATATGAGAAAGGCGGCAGCCATGATGCTTGCCGCACTGACAATCGCCTCATGCAGCGATAACAAGTTTACGGTAGAAGGACAGATCGGCAATGCTAAAGACTCTGTGCTCTACTTCGAGAATGTGGGACTGGAGGGCATCAACGTGCTCGACTCTGTGAAACTCAACGATGGCGGTGACTTCTCTTTCCGTCAGGAGGCTCCTGGCGCACCCGAATTCTATCGTCTGCGCATTGCTGACCAGATTATCAATGTGAGCATCGACTCCACAGAAACCGTTCAGATCAAGGGTAGCTATCCGAATATGGCCTCTGACTATACCGTCAGTGGTTCTGAGAACTGCGAGAAGATCAAGGAACTTGCCCTCAGACAGATGGACCTGCAGAGTCGTGCCATCGCCATTCAGAAGGATCCCTCACTGAGCATCGACCGTGCCAACGACAGTATCCAGAACATCATCAATGCCTATAAGGAGGATGTGAAGCGCAACTATATCTACAAGGAGCCCATGAAGGCCTACTCCTATTTTGCGCTCTTCCAGGCTATTGGTAATTATCTGATTTTCAACCCCAAGAGCAACAAGGAAGACATCAAGGCCTTTGCTGCCGTAGCTACCAGTTGGGATACCTATTACCCCCATGCCGAGCGTGGTCAAAACCTGCACAACATCGCCATTGAGGGCATGAAGAACCAGCGTATCATCGAATCGAAGAATCGTGATCTTCAGGTAGAAGCCAGCAAGGTTAGTGAGGCAGGTGTGCTGGATATTGCCTTGATTGACAACAAGGGACAGGAACGCCATCTGACTGATCTGAAAGGAAAGGTTGTGCTGCTCGACTTCCACATCTTCGCCCTCAACGACTCTCCTGCCCGTATTATCATGCTCCGCGAGCTATACAGCAAATACCAGCAGCAGGGATTCGAGGTGTATCAGGTGTCGCTCGACCCTGATGAGCATTTCTGGAAGCAGCAGACAGCTGCCCTCCCCTGGATCAGCGTACGTGATGCCGACGGTGTGAACTCGCAGCGTCTGATGCTCTATAACATCCAGACGGTGCCCGACTTCTTCCTGATTGACCGTGGCAACAATCTTGTAAAGCGTGCTGCCCAGATCAAAGATATTGAGGCTGAGATCAAGAAACTGCTGTAAGAACCTTCTCTAGTATCTGCAAGAAAAAGCGGATTTTTCTTGCAGATACCAGAAATTTATATTACCTTTGCAGCCGAAAAGAAAGGTCGGCATAGCTCAGCTGGTTAGAGTATCACCTTGACATGGTGGGGGTCCTTGGTCCGAATCCAAGTGTCGACACAAAGAAAATCGGTAGCCGTATGGTTACCGATTTTTGTTTTTAGAAGCTTTCAAGCCAACCTTTCAACTCAAATATCATCTGATAGTGATAGGTAAACGACTCGAGATAACCCCAGCCATGCCCACCAGTAGGATAGATATGAATAGAGGCAGGAACATCGTGCTTGTAGAGCTGTTCATAATAGTTAAAGCCATTAGCGGCAGGCACAACCTTATCATCATCACTCAAAGCCAGGAAAGCACGCGGTGAGGTGCGATTCACCTGCAGGTCGTTACTATAGTCTGCCTCCAGTTTACGCAGTTCTTTCTTCGAATGGCCCTCGCCCAGGAAGTTATCATGCGAGCCCTTATGAGTGAAGCCCAGATCCATCGTGATGACAGGATAGAACAGAATCTGGAAGTTTGGTGCCGCATCGCCAGTAGAATGCGTGGCAATGGTAGAGGCGAGATGACCACCCGCTGAGAAGCCCATGATACCCACGTCTGCAGGATTGATATGCCACTCGGAAGCACGACGACGAACGGTCTTGATAGCCTCCTCTGCATCAGAGATGGGAATCAGACGGTTGCCATGAGGCATGCGGTATTTCAGCACGATGAGCGCAATACCCTGATTATTAAAGAAGGTAGCCCACTGATGCCCTTCATGATCCATAGCAAGATTGGTATAGCCACCACCAGGACAACATACGACAGCACGCCCTGTAGCTTTCTTCGCATCAGGCAGATAGACAGTCAGTTCTGCCTTATCATTCTCGTCACTGCTGGCATTAGGAGCGCCATTCGGCCATAGTTCCACCGTTGTTCCTTCTTGTGCAAATACTGCTGCAGACATGGCCAACATTAACATGGTGAACAATAATTTGAGTCTTTTCATTTTTAGTTTTATATTTTTTTGCATGCAAAGATAATAAAAAAACGCTCACAGATGGCACGGTTTACAAATAATTAACTAACTTTGCAGGCAGAAACTATAAAATAACCAAACATGAAGAAACGTATTTCCCTTTTTATGGCCCTCATCGCACTGGGAATCGGTGCTCAGGCCAAGGTAAGGCTTCCCCACCTTATCAGTGACAACATGGTATTACAGCAACAGACAGATGCCCGTCTCTGGGGCTGGGCTGAACCAGGTAAGACAGTGAAAGTGACCACCTCGTGGAGCGACCAGGTGGCAACAGTCAAAGCCGACAAGAACGGTGAGTGGCTGGTGAAGGTAAAGACACCCAAAGCCTCGTACGAGCCGCTATCGATTACTTTTGATGATGGAGAACAACTGACTGTCAACAATGTTTTGAGCGGTGAGGTATGGGTCTGTGCCGGTCAGTCGAACATGGAGATGCCCGTCAAGGGTTTCTGGATGTGTCCCGTCAAGGACTATAATCAGGTGGTGATCGATGCCGCCAACCATACGGGCGTTCGTTCCGTGAAGATTCCAAGTGTGATGCGTGCCGAACCTCAGGCCGATGCCCAATGCGAGTGGCGCATCTGTGCTCCCAACACCGTGGGCGAGTTCTCGGCTACGGGCTATTTCTTCGCCCGCACCATGCATCAGGCACTGAACATCCCCATCGGACTCATTGAAGCTAATAAAGGAGGTTCGCGCGTGGAGAGCTGGCTGACTAAGGAGAACCTGGAGAAATATACCGATGATCCTACCGACTCAGTGGCTATCTGTAAGAAGTGGGATAAATGGGACTATCACCGTTCGTTACTCTGGGGTAACGGTACGTTCAACCCTATCCTGAACTTCACCGTGAAGGGCATCCTCTATTATCAGGGCTGTTCTAATGTGGGTGATCCTGGTGATCAGTATTCACAGCGCATGAAACTGCTTGTGGATCAGTGGCGGAGTCAGTTTGGTCTGGGCGAGATACCTTTCTACTTCGTTCAGATAGCACCTTGGGCTTATGACGATGGTGACTGCAACGCCATCAGTGGTGCTCTGCTCAGAGAACAGCAGTACAAAGCCTCACAGATCATCCCCAACAGTTCACTGGTATGCACCAACGACCTGGTATATCCTTATGAGTTCTCACAGATTCATCCCACACAGAAACAACAAGTGGGTGAGCGTCTGGCTTATACGGCTCTGAACCGTGATTACGGCTTCGAGGGCATACTCTACCAGAGCTCCAACTTCAAGGATATGAAAATCGAGGGCGACGCCATATTTATTCACCTCGATAACAACTACCACACAGATGCCCCCTTCGAGGGTCTCGAAGGCTTTGAACTTGCGGGTGAAGATAAGGTCTTCCATCCTGCTACAGCCCAGCACTTCTGGCGCGAGGGTGGCGGCTATTGGGATGAGGCCATCAGAATCACCTCACCTGAGGTCAAAAAACCCGTGGCTGTGCGCTATTGCTTCAAAAACTTCCAACTCGGAAACGTGAAGAACGGTGCCAACCTGCCGCTGTTCCCATTCCGTACAGACAACTGGTAAAGTGTGTATGAAGAATCATCCATTAGAAGTATTCAAATACTGTCCGAAGTGTGGTAGTGAACTATTTGAGGTGCATAATGCCAAAAGCAAGCATTGCTCAAACTGCGGATTCACCTATTATCAGAACCCAAGTTCTGCAACGGCAGCATTCATCCTGAACAGCGATGGAGAATTACTGGTGGTGCAACGTGGTAAAGAGCCTGCCAAAGGCACACTCGACCTACCCGGTGGTTTCGTAGATAATGACGAGTCGGGTGAGCAAGGCATCATCCGTGAGATTAAGGAGGAGACCGGACTCGACATCAAAGAAGTGGAGTATCTGTTCTCTATCCCCAATATCTATCGCTACTCGGGCATGGACATCCACACACTCGATATGTTCTACCTCTGTCATGCTGGCGAAGGGGCAGAGATTCAGGCTGCTGACGATGCAGCTGCTTGCAGCTGGATTCCCTTGCGACAGGTGTATGTGGAGCGTTTCGGACTCCGTTCGATACGTGAAGGCGTGCATCGTTTCCTGATGCTCAATCGTTAATAAAACAAAAAATCCTATATATAAATAAGGTGTGAGCCACTTTTTTGCTTACTTTTGCAGCCCGTAAGAATAAAACGAGACAAAGTATGCAGAAAAACTTAGTGATTGTAGAGTCAATTCCCGAAGAGAAAGAGAAGCTAGTAGCCGACCTGCGCTCAAAGGCAGAAAAGGCAGAGAGAGTATGGCTCGCATCCGATGAGGACCGCGAGGGAGAGGCTATCTCATGGCATTTGTGTGAGGTACTGGGACTGGACAAGGACAAGACCAGCCGTATCGTATTCCACGAGATTACCAAACCAGCTATTCTGGAAGCCATTGAGCATCCACGCCATCTGGATATGAATTTGGTGAATGCCCAGCAGGCTCGTCGTGTGCTTGACCGTATTGTAGGTTTCAAGTTGTCACCAGTGCTCTGGCGCAAGGTTAAGCCAGCCCTCTCAGCAGGTCGTGTACAGAGTGTTGCCGTACGCCTGATTGTAGAGCGTGAGCGTGAGATCCAGAATTTCAAGAGTGAGACTTACTATAATGTGAATGGCGTGTTTGCCATCATCAATGCCGACGGCTCTGCCACAGAGGTCAAAGCTCAGTTGGGCAGCCGTTTCAAGACAGAGGAAGAGGTGAATGCTTTCTTGGAGAAATGCAAGGATGCCTCCTTCAGTGTGGATAGCATCAGCAAGAAACCAGTTAAGCGCACTCCCGCACCTCCATTCACTACTTCAACCCTGCAACAGGAAGCCGCACGAAAGCTTGGCTTCACCGTGAGTCAGACGATGATGGTGGCTCAGCACCTTTACGAGAACGGACGCATCACCTATATGCGTACTGACTCTGTAAACCTCTCAAAGCTTTGTCTTGGTGCCAGCAAGGAGGAGATTGTCCGCCTCTATGGTGATAACTACAGTAAGACACGCCAGTATCACACCAGCGCCAAGGGTGCTCAGGAAGCTCACGAGGCCATCCGCCCCACCTATATGGATCAGTCTGAGATTGAGGGCACCAGTCAGGAGAAGCGCCTGTATGATTTGATCTGGAAGCGCACCATTGCCAGCCAGATGGCAGATGCCGAAATTGAGAAGACCACCGTTAACATCAGTATCAGCGGCACCAATGAGCAGTTCATTGCCCAGGGTGAGGTTGTGAAATTCGACGGTTTCATCAAGGTTTATCGTGAGTCATCCGACGATGATGATCAGCAGGAGGAGTTCGGTCATATCCTGCCCCCGATGAAGAAGGGTCAGGAACTGACACGCCGTGAGATCACAGCTACAGAACGTTTCAGCCAGGGGCCACAGCGCTATACTGAGGCCAGTCTCGTTCATAAGATGGAGGAACTTGGTATCGGGCGCCCTTCAACCTACGCTCCCACCATCTCTACCATCCAGCAGCGTGAATACGTACAAAAAGGTGACAAGAAAGGCGAAGACCATCCTTACACCATCTTTACCCTGAAGGGAAAGCAGATTACACAGAAGACCCGCAAGGAGGTGGTAGGCTCTGAAAAGGGCAAGCTGCTGCCTACCGATATTGGTATCGTGGTGAACGATTTCCTGATGGATAACTTCGAGGATATTATGGACTATAACTTCACTGCCAAGGTTGAGCAGGATTTCGATAAGATTGCTGAAGGCGATGAGCAGTGGAAGGATATGATGCGTAACTTCTACAAGAGCTTCGAACCCGCTGTGGAGAAGACTATCAACAGCCGCCAACAGCATAAGGCTGGTGAGCGCATGCTGGGTGTCGATCCCAAGAGCGGCCGTCCTGTATTCGTGAAGATCGGCCGTTTCGGACCTGTGATACAGATTGGTACTGCAGAAGATAAGGAGAAACCCCAATTTGCCCAGCTTCCCAAGGAGCAGTCGATGGAGAGCATTACCCTCGATGAGGCACTCGAACTCTTCAAGTTGCCGCGCGAGGTTGGTGAGTTTGAAGGCAAGCCCGTCACCATCGGTGCAGGCCGCTTCGGTCCTTATATCCTGCACGACCGCAAATATACCTCTCTGCCAAAGGGATCCGATCCTCTTAGCATTACTCTCGACGAGGCGATTGAGCTTATCAGAGAGAAGCGCCAACAGGATACCCAGAAGCATCTGAAGCTGTTCCTGGAGGATACAAAGCTGGAGGTTCTCAACGGTCGTTACGGTCCTTACCTGTGCTACGAAGGCAAGAATTACCGACTGCCCAAGGCCATGCACGAACGGGCTAAAGAGCTGACCTACGATGAGTGTATGAAGATCATTCAGGCACAGCCAGCCAAGAAAAGCTAGCGTATGACACGTATTATCCTGATAGGCTATATGGGTGCCGGTAAGACCACGATCGGCAAGGCACTCTCGAAGGAACTGGGCGTGATCTTCTATGACCTCGACTGGTATATCGAAAGCCGTATGCGCAAATCTGTGGCACAGATATTTGCTGAACGGGGAGAAGAAGGTTTCCGCAAGATCGAATACAATATGCTGCACGAGGTGGCAGAATTTGAGAATGTCATTATCAGCTGTGGTGGCGGCACGCCTTGTTTCTTCGATAATATGGACTATCTGAACCAGCAGGGAAAAGTGGTCTATCTCAAGGCCAGCCCTGAAGTGCTTTACGATCATCTGCTGATGGGTAAGACAGAGCGCCCCCTGCTGAAAGGCAAGAGCCCAGAAGAGCTGATAACTTTTATCCGTGAACAGCTTGAGAAGCGTGAACCTTATTACACCAAGGCTCAATACACCCTGGATGTCAGCCTGATGGATAATTACGAGAAAATCAAAATCAGCGTCGAGAAACTAAAAGAATTATTAGACCTATGAAGAAATGGACCATTGAAGATTCGAAGGAGCTCTACAACATCAACGGTTGGGGCACTTCTTATTTCGGCATCAACGAGAAGGGCGATGTCTTTGTCACACCTTGTAAGAATAACACGCAAATAGACTTGCGTGAAGTGATGGACGAGTTGGCCCTGCGTGATGTCACGCCCCCAGTGCTGCTCCGCTTCCCAGATATTCTCGACAACCGGATTGAGAAGACGTGGAGTTGCTTTAAGAAGGCAGCTGAGGAGTACGACTACAAGGGAGAGAATTATGTGGTCTATCCCATCAAGGTCAACCAGATACAGCCAGTAGTAGAGGAGATTATCTCTCACGGAAAGAAATTCAATCTGGGTGTAGAGGCAGGCTCTAAGCCTGAACTTCATGCCGTGATTGCCGTACAGTGCCAGAGCGACTCTATCATCGTGTGCAACGGCTACAAGGATCAAAGTTACATTGAGCTGGCCCTACTTGCTCAGAAGATGGGTAAGCGCATCTTCATTGTGGTAGAGAAGCTGAACGAACTCGACATCATCGCTAAGGTCGCTAAGAAGATGGACGTGAAACCCAATATCGGTATCCGTATCAAACTGGCTTCCTCAGGTTCTGGAAAATGGGAAGAGAGTGGTGGCGATGCCTCAAAGTTCGGCTTGACAAGTGCTGAGCTTCTGGATGCCCTCGAACTGCTTGATAAGAAGGACATGCGCGACTGCTTGCGCCTGATTCATTTCCACATAGGTTCTCAGATCACCAAGATCCGTCGTATTCAGACGGCTCTGCGCGAAGCCTCACAGTTCTATATCCAACTGCACAAGATGGGTTACAATGTAGATTTCGTGGATTGCGGTGGTGGCCTGGGTGTCGATTACGACGGCACACGCTCACCATCAAGCGAGAGCAGCGTGAACTACTCCATCCAGGAATATGTGAACGACTGTATCTACACCTTTGTGGATGCCGCCAACAAAAATAACCTGCCCCACCCCAACATCATCACAGAGAGCGGCCGTTCATTGGCAGCCCACCACTCTGTGCTGGTGATTGATGTGCTGGAGACTGCCTCACTGCCTGAAATGCCAGAGGAATTCGAGCCCGATGAGAACTCTCACCAGTTGGTAAAGGATCTCTATGAGATTTGGGATAACCTGAGTCCACGTAATGTACTTGAGGACTGGCATGATGCAGAACAGATACGTGAAGAGGTGCTCGACTTATTCAGTCATGGTATCGTTGACCTGAAGACCCGGGCAGAGATCGAATCGATGTATTGGAGCGTCTGCCATGAGATCAATATCCTGACCAAGAGTCTGAAGCACATCCCTGAGGAGCTGATGAATATCGATAAGTTATTGGCAGATAAATACTTCTGCAACTTCTCTCTGTTCCAGAGCCTGCCCGACTCATGGGCCATCGATCAGTTGTTCCCCATCATGCCCATCCAGCGACTTGATGAGCGCCCCACCCGCAATGCTACGATTCAAGATATCACCTGCGACTCTGACGGTAAAGTGGCCAACTTCGTGACCAATCGCAACAATTCCCATTCACTGCCCGTGCATCCTTTGAAGAAGAACGAGCCTTATTATCTGGGTGTGTTCCTCGTAGGTGCCTATCAAGAGATTCTGGGTGATATGCATAATCTCTTTGGTGACACCAATGCCGTACATATCTCCGAGAAGGACGGCAGTTACCATATTGACCAGATTATTGATGGCGAGACGGTAGCTGAAGTGCTCGACTATGTGCAGTACGATCCCAAGAAACTCGTACGTCAGCTGGAGGTATGGGTGGCCAAGAGTGTGAAACAAGGCAAGATCTCACTCGAAGAAGGAAAAGAGTTCCTGAGCAACTATCGCAGTGGTCTTTACGGTTATACATATCTGGAATAATGAAAGAAAAACTCACTATTGTGAAAGTAGGCGGGGCTGTCGTTGAGGACGAAGCACAGCTGGCACAGC
Organism: uncultured Prevotella sp.; assembly: GCA_900315695.1. GTDB lineage: Bacteria > Bacteroidota > Bacteroidia > Bacteroidales > Bacteroidaceae > Prevotella. The sequence goes on from ONAE01000082.1 coordinate 9,327, forward strand.
TCCTGAAGGACTTCAGTGCCATTGAGGGGCGCAAGGTACTTGTACATGGTGGAGGCCGCAGGGCTACGCAGGTAGCCTCCCAACTCGGCATCGAGTCGAAGATGGTCAACGGGCGCCGTATCACTGACGCCGATATGCTCAGTGTGGTAACGATGGTCTATGGTGGTCTGGTGAATAAGAACCTCGTGGCCCGTCTTCAGGCCAACGGTGTGAATGCACTCGGACTGACGGGTGCCGATATCAATGTGATCCGCAGCCATAAGCGTCCCATCAAGGATGGCATCGACTATGGTTTCGTGGGCGATGTGGATCAGGCTGACGGCAAGATGCTCAGCCGTCTGATTGAGGAAGGCATCACCCCCGTGATGGCCCCTCTGACGCACGACGGCGAAGGACATATCTTGAACACCAACGCCGACACCATTGCCAGTGAAACTGCCAAGGCCCTGGCACCCTATTACGACGTAACGCTGATCTTCTCGTTTGAGAAGAAAGGTGTGCTCAGTAATCCCGATGATGATGAGAGTGTAATACCTACTATTACGCACGCGGACTTTGTTAAATATAAGGCCGACGGCACCATCAGCGGTGGTATGTTGCCAAAGATAGATAATGCGCTCTCTGCCATCGATGCAGGCGTAAGCAGGGTTATCATCACCCTTGCCACAGCCATCGATGGTCAACATGGTACAATCATAAAACAATAAATGGCGAAAATTTTCGCCATTTATTGTAACTTTCCCCTGTTTCAATCGTCTTACAATATAGAGAGGATGAAAAAGATCAGTTTCAGAAACGATATCCTACCGCTGAAAAACGAGCTTTATAGGCTTGCCCTCCGCATCACTCTCAACCCTGCGGAGTCGGAAGATATTGTCCAGGAAACGATGATCAAAGTCTGGAACAGGCGAGACCAATGGGATCAAATCGACTCGATAGAAGCCTTCTGCCTGACCATCTGCCGCAATCTGGCACTCGACAAGATGAAGCGGATGGATAACCAGAGCCAGAGTCTGAACGAAGGTGAGCACGACGCTCCCGACAACAGCTACACATCCAATCCTGAGGAACAGGCTATGCAGCAAGACCGAATTGCACTGATACGCCGCCTCATCGACAGTCTGCCTGAGAAACAACGGAGCGTCATGCAGCTGCGCGACTTCGAAGGCAAGAGCTACAAAGAGATTGCAAATATCATGGCCATCAGTGAGGATCAAGTGAAAGTCAACATCTTCAGAGCCCGCCAGGCCATCCGACAAAAATATTTAGAAACAGAGGAATATGGATTATAAGTACATCGAACAACTATTGGAGCGCTACTGGGCGTGTGAGACCACACTCCAGGAGGAAGCTATCCTGCGCGCCTTCTTCAGCCAAGAAGAGATTCCTGAGGCTCTCAGGAAATATCAGGCGCTGTTCACGTACGAGCAGCAGAAGGAAGAGCCCCTGGGTGACAACTTCGATGCACGTATCCTTCAGCAGATCGGTGAGGCTCCTGTTGCCAAGACCGTTACACTCAAAAGCCGTCTGGTTCCTCTGTTCAGAGCAGCAGCCATCGTAGCCATCGTGCTCACTTTGGGCAATGCCGCTCAGGCACCATGGGAATGGGGATGGGATGATCCGAAGGATGCCTATGCCAAGTACCATAAGGAAAAGGTTGATTCCGTGAATGTACTGAACACCATTCAGGCAGAAAACATGACCGACAGCCTCAAGGAGGCTACTACGGATAATCCGACCTTGGTTGAATAAGAATTTTTTTCTATGCTTTCTTTAATAATAACTAAAATTTAAACACGTAGTAGAAACTGTGAAGTTTCTCAATCTCTCAAATTTTCAAAAAAATACTAACACAGAAGGAAAGGGCTGCTCAGAGATGTCTGGCAGCTCACTTCATTTCTTATACCTCAGCATTATTTCTTCAGCCGGAGATTCATCTGGAACAGTGCCGGCAGGAAAATCAGCATTGAGAAGCCCAATGCCAACCACACCGACTGCTGCTGACCCCCAAGGATATCTACCAGTTTCAGCGAGGGATCGGGATAGAGATTATACAGCACATACGCCACAGAATTGTTCACCCAATGGAACACCACACCTGGTATGATACTGTCTGTGCGATAGTACATCCAACCCAACAACAGCCCTGCCAGGAAAGCATGAGGCATCTGAGCAGGATTCATGTGAATCATTGCAAACAGTACCGCAGAGACAGCGATGCCTACCCAAGCATTCTTGTGCCAACGGAGCAAGGCGCGCAGGATAGCCCCTCGGAACACCAGTTCTTCAGCCAAAGGAGCTAACAGTCCCACTACGAAGTAACCCAGACGCTCCTTCATAATCATACCAAACTCGTTCTCCATCATATTAGGCAGCTCAGGCATCTGCTCCTGCAACCAGGTAGAGGGAATAATAACCCCCAAAGCAGCCATCACACACCAGAAAAGTACTGCCCACGGACGGGTGCGCACCCAGTGACGCGACACCTCTGCCCACTTTGTCAGCAGGAAGAGTGCCATCACTGCCACACTGAATATGGCCATCGTGATGATCATGCCCATAGCATCTATCCGAGCCCCAGGCCCATAGATCAGCATATAGGCACCCTGCACACCAAAACTCACCACAATTTGAATGGCTGCAAATATCACTGTATAAATAATTGCATTTTTCATTTTAATAGTTGTTTCACTTGTTCCTTATCCATCTCCAACTGAGCCACAAGTGCCTCAGGAGAATCAAAACGCCGTTCTTCGCGCAGACGAGCCACAAACGTGATACATACCGTTTGTCCATAGAGATCACCGTTGAAATCGAGAATATTCACCTCCAAAGTCTGTCTGTGACCATCAAACGTAGGTCTGCTGCCGATATTCATCATCGCAGCCCGTAATTGCTGTTCGCCCTCCAGTTGTGCCCAAACAGCATACACACCCGAGGCGGGAATCAGCTTGCGGCCATCTTCAGGCTCCAGATTAGCCGTAGGATAACCCAACTGGTGTCCGATATGCTCGCCTGGCATCACACGCCCCTGCAACGTATAGGGACGCGTCAGATATTGAGACACCTGTTCTACTTGCCCTTCCTCCACCAACAGATGCCGGATAACAGAAGAACTGATAGCTTCCGTTCCATCCGTCATCAACTCCACATCACCACGCAACACTTGCATGCCCATCTCCTGTCCGTAGCCCACATAGTCGTCGAAGCCCTCCTTCCGATTATGTCCGAAACGGTTATCATAGCCTGTAAAAAGTGTCTTCACACAAAGCCGCTCTCTTAACACCTGCTGCATGAAAACCCGTGCCGACAAGGCAGCCATTTCCTTTGTAAAGGGCAGAACCACCAGATAATCCACACCAAGTTCGGCAATGATCGCCTCTTTCTCAGCAAGCGTAGTCAGCATCTGAGGGCAGAATGAGGAATCAAGCACCTCACGGGGCGAACGGTCAAAAGTTATCACCACCGATGCCATCCCAGCCTGACGGGCCGTATCGAGCACACGCCCGATCACCAGCTGATGTCCACGATGCACACCATCGAACACACCAATGGTAGCCACTGATGGTTCCGACAAACCTACATCTTCTGAAAGGATGATCGTTTTCATGGGTGCAAAGGTACTCAAAATCAACATCAATGCCAAAGATGCGCCACTAATTTTGTATCTTTTTGGGAAAAGATTTGGAATTTTGCAGGAAAAAGCGTACCTTTGCAGCCGATTAGAGCAAAAACTCATAGTCATCGGACTTGTAGCTCAGTTGGTTAGAGCAACAGACTCATAATCTGGAGGTCCCTGGTTCAAGCCCAGGCTGGTCCACTTCTGAAAATCAGAGAGTTACGAATGTTTCGTGACTCTCTTTTTTGTTCACATGGAACTTGTACGGAACTTGGAAGCTATTTCAAAAAGTAATAAAACAAGACATCTACCAACCGTGTTCACCTTGGGTGTCATCGGTTTGCTGCTCATTACGCTTTTCTGGCCATTCGCGTGCGTACCTATTATATTATATAGCCTATTGCTCTGTATCGACTCAAGTCTTAGAAACAAGAGTTTATGGGTAGGGTTGCTCAGCATCCCCGCCGCCTTTGTACAGCTGATGGGCTATGGTTTCGGCTTCATCGAGTCGTGGTGGAAACGCTGCGTACTGAAACAAGACGAATTCTCCGCTTTCGAAAAGAACTTCTACAAATGAGCGAGAAACTGAACATTAATCAGTGGGCCGAAGAGGATCGCCTCGCGAAAAGATGGCTACGCTGGGTGCCGAGGCACTGAGCAGCGCAGAGTTATTAGCCATACTGATTGGTTCGGGTTCAACTAAAGAGAGCGCCGTTGATTTTCTTAGCCGACTGCAACAACAGTCTGAATACCTTAGGCAAGAAATCCATTCACGACCTGTGCCAGTATAATGGCGTGGGCGAGGCCAAGGCCATCACCATCCTGGCAGCCTGCGAACTGGGCAAGCGCCGACAGATGGAAACACCCGAGGAGCGCCCCGACCTGGGCACAGCCACTCGTATTTACAACCACATGCACCCAGTGATGCAGGATCTGGACGTAGAGGAATTCTGGGTACTGCTGCTAAACCAGCAATACCGATTGATTAAGAAACTGCGTATTGCCCGTGGCGGCATTACCGCAACAGCAGTAGATATTCGCCTCATCATCCGCGAGGCAGTACTCTGCAACGCCACACAGCTGGTGGCATGTCACAACCACCCATTGGGTGGCATCACGCCCAGCAAACAGGATGATGAGTTAACCATCAGCATCATGAATGCCTGTAAGCTGATGGACATCCACTTTGCCGATCACGTCATCGTTACCGATGGCCACTACTACAGCTACCACGAACAAGGAAAATGCTAAGATTGATATTCCAACAAAGAATTACGGGTTATCCTTCGTTGGAATATGATCAACCCTCTCCAAACGGAAACCATAGCC
>ONAE01000003.1 GCA_900315695.1 uncultured Prevotella sp.
CAGGGCTTTGTGTCAGGTAATTTCAGCGAGAACGATGAGGCTCCTATCCAGAAGTTCCGCGATTTCCTCGACCTCTATAAAGGCATCGACAAGGCACAGTTGCGTGCCAACATGAAATACTTCCTCGAGGCGATCATGCCTACCTGTGAGGAATACGGCATGAATATGTGCGTACACCCCGACGATCCCCCTATCGAGGTACTCGGTCTGCCGCGTATCGTCCGCACAGAGGAAGACATCCAGTGGTTCCTCGATGCCGTTCCCAACAAGCACAACGGTCTCACCTTCTGTGCCGGTTCCCTCTCCGCAGGTGCCTATAACAATGTCGTCGATCTAGCCAAGAAGTTCGCTTCCCGCACCCACTTCGTTCATCTGCGCTCCTGCCACATCTTCCCCAACGGCGACTTCACCGAAGCCTCCCATCTTGGCGGACGTGCTGACCTCATCGAGCTCTGCCGTATCTTCGAGAAGGAGAATCCCGAACTGCCGATGCGCGTGGATCACGGCATGACACTGACCGACGAGCCTGGCGGTGTCTTCGACGAGTCAAGCCATGGACACAATGCCGGCTACACCCTCCTTGGCCGTATGTTCGCCCTCGGACAGGTGCAGGGCATCCTCGCCACCGTCGATCGTGAGTTAGGAATTGAATACAAACAACCAGGATTCTTTGATTAAAGGTAAAAAAGTAAAAAGTAAAAATGAAACTGAATGATATTATTAGCGGTCAGTTCGACGCCGCCGAGTGGGAAGCTAAAGGCTACCAGCTCCCAAAGTTCGACATTCAGGCCCTGCGTGAGAAGACTGCCAAGGAGCCAACATGGGTACACTTCGGCGGTGGAAACATCTTCCGCGCCTTCCCCGCAGCCATTCTCAACGATGCCCTGAACACAGGCAAGTACAATCGTGGTGTCATCGTGGCAGAGACCTTCGACTTCGAAGTCATCGACAAGGCCTATGCACCCTACAACAACCTCTCGCTGCTCGTGTCGCTTCAGAGCACAGGCACCATCGAGAAGAAGGTTATCGCATCTGTAACAGAAGCTTTAAAGGCAGATCCACAATTCACTGATTGGCAGCGCCTTATTGAAATATTCCGCAACCCATCTCTCCAGATGATTTCCTTCACGATTACAGAGAAAGGCTATAGCTACAACGATGCCGATCTGGCTCGCGGACTGAAGCCAGTCTTCGCCATGGGTAAGGTCTGCGCCCTGCTGCTGGAGCGCTTCAACGCCGGCAAATTGCCTCTCACCGTGCAGTCGATGGACAACTGCTCACACAACGGCGACAAAGTGAAGGCAGGTGTCTTCGCTTACGCAGAGAAGTGGGTAGCCGACGGACTGGTGCCTGCCGACTTCCTCGCCTACCTGAAAGATGAGACCAAGATCACTTTCCCCTGGTCGATGATCGACAAGATCACCCCGCGCCCACATGAGAAAGTGAAAGAGATGCTGGCTAAGGACGGCTTCGACGACAACAACTATATCGAGACAGAGAAGCATACCTTCACAGCCCCCTTTGTGAATGCGGAGGAAGTGCAGTACCTCGTCATCGAGGACAACTACACCAACGGACGTCCCCCACTCGACTTGGGCGGTGCCCTATATACCACCCGTGAGACGGTAGATAAGGTAGAGACCATGAAGGTCACCACCTGTCTAAACCCCCTCCACACCGCCATGAGTATCTATGGCTGCATGCTCGACTACACGCTGATCTCAGCAGAGATGAAGGACGACGACCTGCGTGCGTTCATCCAGAAGATAGGATATATCGAGGCCATGCCCGTCGTTACCGATCCCGGCGTACTGAACCCCTACGAGTTTATCGGTGCCGTCATCAACCGTCGTCTGCCCAACCCCTTCATGCCCGATGCCCCGCAGCGCATCGCCTGCGACACCTCACAGAAGCTGCCGATCCGCTTCGGTGAGACCCTGAAGAAGTACATCGCCCGCGGTCTCGACAAGTCAAACCTCGTACTAATCCCCCTCACGCTGGCAGGCTATGCCCGCTACCTGAAGGGCCTCAAGGACGATCTGACCAGTTTCGAGCCTTCACCCGACCCCATGCTGGCAGAGCTGCAGGCTATCGTTGCTCCCCTTGAAATCGGCAAGCCCGATCAGGACTGGAGTCCGCTGAAGAAGCTCTACAGCCGCAAGGATGTGTTCGGTCTCGATCTCTATGAGGCAGGTATCGGTGAGCAGATCGAAGGAATGGTTAAAGAACTGTATGCCGGCAAGGGAGCAGTTCGCGCCACCCTCCACAAGTACGTATCAGCCCGCTAATACAAAAGGTAATCCCTCGCAGATTTGCGAGGGATTAATTACCTTTGCACTTTTGGAACACAAGGCATACCTACATCAACAGACTGCTAAGAACTGGATGCGACTTTCAAAATCGCAAAAAAAGTTACAAAATTGTCAAAACTTGCTTAGATTATTGTGATTTCAAAAGATATTTGCTATATTTGTAGCAATCAAGCGGAAACAAACGAAATTACAAATAATCTAAAATAATAAAGAGAATCAAATTATGACACAGATTGCAGACAAAGTTTACAGGAATGCAAAAGTTTATTCCATCGCATTGGATGGAAAGGAGACACATGCAGAAGCCGTTGCTATCAAGGACGGCAAGTTCGTATATGTAGGTGACGAGGCAGGCATAGCCGTATGGATAGGCGATACCACAGAAATCGTCGATTGCCACGGAAAGAGCGTCCTCCCCGGACTTGTCGACGCGCACATGCACCTTGCACACGCTGCGGAATTTTATACGGCACGTGCAGTTTCAGCAGTATTGTACCGAATCCCCAGACTGACACGCCCGAAGGTGTGGTGAAGCAGATGCAGGACATACTGAGAGACTACGTCGAAGCACACCCAGACTATCCGGTCATCAGAGGCATGGGCTGGGACAGGACATGGTTTTCCGGAGCGTTGCAGGGCATCGTGAGACCCCTCACACGACTTGACGTCGATACTGTGGTATCCGATAGGCCGGTGGTCCTCCTGTCGTTCTGCGGTCACAATATACTGTTTAACATGAAAGCACTCGAAGCCGCCGGCGTCACAAAGGACACGGACGACCAGAACGGACTGATTGTCAAGGATGCAGACGGCACCCCCACCGGATATATCAAGGAACCCGCTGCCTATTCCCCCTTGTTGACAAGATTCCGAACTATGACTTCACTGCCAAGGCGCATCATGACAGCATAAAGAAGGCATTTGAGGTGTTCAACGCAAAGGGTTACACGCTGCTGTGCGACTGTCACCTGCTCGAAATTCCCTATGATGTCCTTACAGAAATGGCGAAAAACGGTGAGTTCACTGCCAGAGTAACCGGTGTCTTCAATGTTTACGACGCCACCCGAAAGGAAGACATGGAAAGAGCCATTGCCGAGCGCACGAAGTACGATGTCGAAGGACTCTTTACCATAGACACGCTGAAATACTTTGCCGACGGTACTCCCTCTATGATTGAACCTTTTGTGGAGACTGCCGGCGACTTGGCGGGAGGCAGAGAGCCGCTACTCTGGGACGAAGAGCACATGATGGAGTCGATAGCTGAGGCCAATAAGGAGGGCTTCAACGTACATACCCATGCCATGGGAAGCTATGCCATGCGCCGCGTCATCGACTGCTACGAGAACGCGCAGAAGCTGTATCCGAATCCTAACATCAGGAACATCATCGCCCACTGCACATTCATAGCGCCTGAAGACATAGTACGCATGGGCAAGAGCCATATCATTGCCAGTGATCAGCCAGGATGGTTCAGTGCCACCCCGACAGACGAAAAGGGGATGGTGGCTTGCTGGGGCGAGGATGTGGTCAGACATACGTATCCGAGTAAGTCGCTGATAGACAACGGTGTGGTGTGCGCCTATGGCTCCGACTTCGTTGTCAATCCCGCTTGCGGTCTCGCAGGACTTCAAGTCGCCATGACCCGCAGGCACGTCAAGATGGATTTAACCTACGAGTTATACAAGGATGTTCCCGCCTCCATGCCTGAGGAATGTGTCAGCCTTAGGGAAGCACTTCAGGCACATACGATCAATGCGGCCTATCAGGTGCATCTGGAGAATGTGACAGGCTCTATCGAAGTTGGGAAATCAGCAGAGCTAATCGTTCTGGATAGCGACATCGAGACCACTCCTGCAGAACATATAGAGGATATCCAGGTGCTCGAAACCGTGTTTAAGGGGCAAACGGTATTCAAGAAAGGAAGTTAGGACTCAGACCAACTATAATTGGATATATCCCACTCCTACCGCCATCTCGACTAAGCGAAGCGCATGGAGAGATCTCTCCACTCACTCCGCTCGGTCGAGATGACAAGAGGAGGTGCTGAATTCCCAGTATTAAATCTAGCAAATATTCCTTCGACATTGCAAGTGAAGCCCCTTTTCTTCATCTTGGCATCATACGCCAGCCAGCGACGATTTCTTCATTATGATACACCCTCTATTCTTTTATTCTTCGTCATCGAAGAGTTTCTCCCGTTTCGAGGACACTTGTTTCAGCACTCCGTTCTTCCACTTATACGTTTCGTAATACACGTATTCATACCCATCGCGGATTGCTGTTGAGATTTCCTTCTTCTCCTTGTCGAAAGTCGGCTCTACAATGTTCTCAAACCCCTCCACACGATAGAACTGCAGCGTGACGGGGTTCCACACATAGGCTACCTGGGTATTTTGTGCATGCGTAGTCATACCCGTATTCACGATCAAGTCGGGGATGCCGTCGAAGTTGATATCCTCCTCCGTCACAAAGCCAAACTGATCCAGGTTCTCACCGTCAAGCGTGTAATTCATATACTCCCTGATTGCAGGAGCAACCTTCTCACCGTTTGCAAAGCAATCCACGATGACGTCATACAAGCCATTCTCATCCTTCTCATACCTCACCTTGAAACTATAAGCCTCGCGCTTAGGCGCTGTCAGTGTCTTGGGAGTGCCGGGCCACCATGCAGGCAGGACATTGCCCCGTTCCTCCGTAACCGTCATCGGCAGTTTCCTGCCAGTGGTGGGATTCTGCCAGAAGCCGCTCTTAAACTGGTAGTCGCCCTCCACCTCATAATACTGTATATCCATCTTTCCCGTCATCTCACCGTTGGGCTGATACTCCTCAAAACCCTCGCGGTAGAGGTTATCGTAGTTGGGATCCTTCGGATTGGCTTTCAGCGGATGACCTACAACCAAGATCGGCGCCGGAGTCTTGGCATTGGGGTAATACATATACCCCGCACAACGGTAGTCATTCTCCCCTACCGACTGATATCCATACACCAGTTCAAAGGCTGTTTTGCCATTCAGTTTACCTTTAAAAAAGTGAATCTCGTTTTGCGCAGCCATCGAGGCAGCGTAGAAAAAGAACAATAAAGAAACAACCTTTCTCATAATAGATTAATGCTAAATAATTGAAAAAACTTTGTTCACATATAAAATTACTGTATCTTTGCAGAAAAACAATCGAGATATGAAATCATTCACCACCATCCGCCAAGCCACCATCAGTCTGCTGTTATCAGCCCTACTGACAATCTGTGGCTGTTGGGGAGGCAACAAGAAGATGAAAGCCTACTCCACCGAGCTGTCAAGCTCTGACAGCATGACCATCCAAATGGGTAACTATACCCTGATCAGATATCATAGCCCCCGACTGGGTTTCGACATCAACTATCCCTCATTCCTCACCCGCCAGGACCTGCCCGAGAGCGCCGGCTTGCAGGAGATATTCATGATGGACGATGTGTCGGTATCCTTTATGGTCGATTCCCTCAACAGCATGCTCCGCAGTTCAGGGCAGATGCTGATGGCAATGGGAGCCGACCTAGTCGATGTCGGTGATGACTACACCATCCACGACGGACAAGACGACAAGTGGGAATACTATAGCAAAGTCATCAACAGTGACAGTCTGCGTCAGGTCACCATCATCATCCGATACTATCCCGAGCATGCCGAGGCCATGGAATCCCTGAAAGAGTGGGTTCGCGACTTCAAGGTCACGCCTTGATACCGCTCCTATCCTTTAGTTCACATTCTCGTCCATCGATGTTTTTGAGAACCAAATTCTGGTTCTCCTCATTGATTTCCACGACTATTTGTGTCAACCTGGCATCACGCAGCTGGTCAATCACATCGTTATCTACATCCATGCAGATAGCCATCTCGTCAAGTTCGTCTCTTTCCTGTTCCATCGCTTAATCAGTCTCTGATTATGCAAAGGTAAGCAAAAACATTGAGACTACAAATATTTTATATAAAAAATAATTTTCTAAAGTCTGGACTTTATTTCATCAGAACGATGGTGGCGTCGGGGTATTGGTTGGGATCAAAGGTAAAGATGTCATCGAGTACGCCGAACCTCAGGTGGGTTAATTTCATGGTCATTGTGGTTCCGTCTTTATTGGTCTCCATCTCACGGAACATATAATCCTTGCCGCTGATGGTCATTGTAACTTTTTTAGGAGCACCTGCGTCCTTGGGCCCTGTGAAAGTGATGACATAGTTGCCGAAGTGTGTCTTCATCGTGGCATTGCGGTATTCAAGATCAATATGAAGGTTGAGGTCAAAGTCGCTTTTCGCCTTCTGGTCACTCTTTCTAACATAGATAGTGTCACCCTCGGCACCCTGAAAGTATTTCCATTGATTGACACCGTCGAAGCCACCAGCTGACTTTGTATGTTGACCCAGTACATTCATGGTAAAGAAAAACTTGTTTCTTTTGTCTTTGGCAAAGGCATTGATCTGTCCACGCAGAACGGTGACAAGTGCCACCTTAGCCTTGAGACTCATCTCGTATTCCACACCTTGGGGATGTCCCATCGCCTGAGCGCATTTCCGCAGCACCTCAGTGACCTCATCAGGAATCTGTGCTTGGAGGGTTATGGCTGAACTTAGCAAAAGTAAGAGAGCCAGAATACGGTGTTTGATGACGTTCATTGTAATTATCTATTAAACGGAGATTAGCGACAACGGTCATACCACTCTTTTAGGGCTGCACGAGGAGTGCCCTTGCGGACGAGCTCATCGAGAGCCAGACGGGCATCGAGAATGCGTCGTTGGCGCAGCAGTGCGTCAATCTTCGAGACAGCATACTCCACGTTCTTGGGTTGCAGGCGGATAGCCTCATCCCAGTCGTATAGGGCCACATCATAGAGCTTCTGTTCTGTCTCGTAGGCGGCACGGGCTGCATATGCGCTGGCACTGTCGGGGAAGAGCTGAACACATCGGTTGAACTGATCGATAGTGTCTGCCTTGCGCCCCAGTTTCTGAAGGATGTGGGCCAGGCCGAGATGGGCACTGAGCTGTAAAGGGTCTATCATAATGAAGGTCTCGTAATCGACCTTCGCAAGATCATAATGATGCTGTTGGGTATAGCAATAGGCTCTGAAGTAGAGGGCTGCGAGATTTTTCTCATCGAGCCGGAGCACGTCTCCATATTCAGAGATGGCATAGTCCCACTGCTGCAGATTGATATTGGCCTCTGCCTTTTTCAGACGGAGGTCGATGTTCTGGGGATGCAGGCGTATCTGCTCCATCAGCGTCTTGACGGAATCGCGCCACTGTTGTGGCGTCTGCGCCTGCGCGCAGACCGCCATCAACATCAGACTCATTACTAACAATTTACGCATTCTTAATATAATTAACAATCCACTCTCCTACCTCACGGGTGCCGTATTTGGCGCCACCTTCCACCTGTATCTCCGGAGTGCGTACGTTGGCATCGAGCGAGGCGTTGACTGCCTCACGGACAAGGGCACCTTCTTTCTCAAGACCAAAATGCTCGAGCAGCATGGCACCTGAGAGAATCTGTGCCAGGGGGTTAGCCAGGTTCTGGCCTGCTGCCTGAGGCCATGAGCCGTGAACGGGCTCAAATAGTGGGGTATGCTCACCAAGTGAGCTGGAGGGCTGAAGTCCCATAGAACCTGTGATGCAAGAAGTCTCGTCGGTGAGGATGTCGCCAAAGGTATTCTCTGTGACGATGACATCAAAGAAACGGGGTTCAGTGAGCACACGCATGGAGGCGTTGTCGATAAACATATAGTCAGTCTTTACATCGGGATAAAGCGGTTCCATTTCCTTAGCGATCTGACGCCACAGACGGCTGGAGGCGAGGACGTTGGCTTTATCGACCACCGTTAAGTGACGACGACGCTTCATCGCCATCTCGAAGCCGACCTTGAGAATACGCTCTATCTCTGGACGGGTGTAGATGTCGGTATCATAGGCTTTGTCATTATCCTGATACTTCTCACCGAAATACATACCGCCCGTGAGCTCACGGAGCACCACGAAATCGGCACCACGAAGCAGTTCGTCCTTCAACGGTGACTTATGAAGCAGACAGTCGAAGGTAGCCACAGGGCGCACATTGGCAAAGAGTCCCAGTTTCTTACGCATAGCAAGCAAACCCGTTTCTGGGCGAACCTTCAGCGTGGGATTGTTGTCAAAGCGCAAATCGCCTACAGCAGCGAAGAACACGGCATCGGCACGCATACACACCTCATGGGTGCTGTCGGGATAAGGATCGCCACAGGCATCGATGGCATGGGCACCACAAATGGCTGCCTCGTACTCAAACTCATGTCCGCACTTCTCGGCAATCGCATCGAGCACGGCTACTCCTTGTTTCATAATCTCAGGTCCGATACCATCGCCCTCGAGAATCGCAATTTTCAATTTCATAGTTCGTTATTCTTTTCGTTTTCGTAAATATTCAACATTTTGAAAGTGGCCTTGATGGCGGCTTCAGTCTGGTCAGCATCCAGTCCACGGGTGCGGAACACGCGCCCGTTGTCATTCCAAGTAATGACGGTCTGCACCAAGGCATCAGTACGACCTCCCGGGGGAATGCTTACCTGATAGTTCTGCAGCAGCGGGAACGTACGATCGAGATACTTGCGATAGATATAACGCAAGGACTTCACAAAGGCATCATACTGACCATCGCCCGTGGCACTCGCCTCATAAGCCTGACCATTGATCTCGACCTTGATATTGGCACCGGGCTTCAGGCCGTAGGCAGTAGATACAACATAACTGAGCAGCTTGACCTTGTCCTCTGGGGCATCGTGCTTCAGCACATCACTTACGATGAAAGGCAGGTCGTCGATGGTGACGCGCTCTTTCTTATCACCGAGTTCCGTGATACGCTGGGTGACACGACGAGTCTGCTCCGGGGTGAGTTCAAGCCCTAGTTCCTCTAAGTTCTTGGCGATATTAGCTTTGCCACTGTTCTTGCCCAAGGCATACTCCCGGCGACGTCCGAAGCGCTCCGGCACGAGTTCATTCTGATAGAGTCCGTTCTTCTTGTCGCCATCTGCATGGACACCAGCCACCTGCGTAAACACATTATCACCGATGATGGGCTGATTAGGCGCCACGGCGATACCGCTATAGCTCTCCACGAGGCGCGAGATGTCGTTAAGCTTGTTCTCGTGGATATTGGTCTTGGCATGGAACTGATCCTTAAGTATCACCTGCACACTCGACAGAGGTGCATTGCCGCAGCGCTCTCCCAATCCATTGACGGTGACATGAAGGCCCTTGGCACCGCTGAGCACTGCTGCCAATGAGTTAGAGACCGCCAAATCATAGTCATTATGGGCATGGAAGTCGAAATGGGTATCGGGATAGCGCTTGATCATCTTGCGAAAATACTCAATGCACTGCAGGGGATTCATAATACCCAGCGTGTCAGGCAGCATAAAACGGCGGATACCACAGTCGCAGAGGGCATCCATGAGCTGATAGACATAGAAGGGCGAATCCTTCATACCGTTCGACCAGTCCTCAAGGTATAGGTTGACGGAGAGTCCTTTCTTACGGGCATAGCTAACCTCACTAAGAATATCCTCGATATGAGCTTCTGGCGTTTTCTGTAGCTGTTCCTGACAATGTCGCAAGGAACCTTTAGCCAGAAGGTTAACTGTCTTACCACCACAACTGAGGATCCAATCGACACTCTGCCCGCCATCAACAAATCCCAACACCTCGACACGCTCAAGCTTGTCGATCTTCTCCGCATAGCGACAGATCATACCGACAGCCTCTTTCTCTCCCTCGGAGACGCGGGCTGATGCCACCTCGATGCGATCGACATTCAGGTCGTTGAGCAACATGCGGGCAATGATAAGTTTCTCGTGAGGCAGGAAACTGACACCATTGGTCTGCTCACCGTCGCGCAAGGTAGAGTCCAGGATCTCCACAAAAGGTCGGATGCCCCTATAACGGCCTACTTGTTCTGCTGTTCCCATTGTATAGTTTTGTCTTGATTCTGTACGAGGAAATCGATGTCGTCGAGTCCGTTCATTAGACAGTGTTTCTTATAACCGTTGATTTCGAAATGCTCACTAGAGCCAGTGGCCTTGTTTGTTACCGTCTGGTTCGGGAGATCGACCTCCACCTCTATCTTCGGATCAGCCTTGATACTGTCGAAAAGCTCTGAAAGAAACGCTTCGCTGACGACTACAGGAAGTACGAAGTTGTTGAGTTCGTTGTTCTTGTGGATATCGGCAAAAAAAGAGCTGATAACCACACGGAAGCCATAGCCTGCAATAGCCCAAGCCGCATGTTCGCGAGAGGAACCGGAACCGAAGTTCTTGCCTGCAACGAGGATACTGCCCTTATAGGTGGGATCATTGAGCACGAATTCAGGATTGGGAGTACCATCGGCTTTATAACGCCAGTCGCGGAAAAGGTTATCACCAAAGAATTTCTCCTCACGGGTTGTGGCCTTGAGGAAGCGTGCAGGTATGATCTGATCGGTATCTACATTCTCCAGAGGGAGAGGCACGCAGGTAGATGTTATAACATTGAATTTCTGTTTCATAATAATTCTCTTGGATCAGTTATTACACCAGTGACGGCAGCGGCAGCAGCCACGAGAGGGGAAGCAAGGATGGTGCGGGCACCAGGTCCTTGACGACCTTCAAAGTTGCGGTTAGAAGTAGAAACGGACAGCTTTCCAGCAGGCACTTTGTCGTCGTTCATTGCCAAACAGGCCGAGCAGCCAGGCTGACGGATTTCAAAACCTGCGGTCTCAAGTACCTTGTCGAGTCCCTCTTCACGGATCTGACGATCGACAGCCCACGAACCAGGTACCAGCCAAGCAACGACATCAGCCGACTTCTGACGCCCCTTCACAATAGAGGCAAAGGCACGGAAGTCTTCGATGCGTCCGTTGGTACAGGCACCGAGGAACACGTAATCAACCTTTGTACCCAACAAAGACTGCCCAGCCTTAAAGCCCATATAATGAAGTGCCTTTTCGAAGTTGGCATCGCCAGAAGCAGGAATGTGCTCTGAAATACCGATACCCATACCCGGGTTGGTACCGTAGGTGATGCGAGGCTCGATATCAGTAGCATCGAAAGAGAGTTCCTTATCAAATACGGCATCATCACCACTCTTTAGGGTTTGCCAGTAGGCCACAGCCTTGTCCCAAGCCTCGCCCTTAGGTGCAAACTCACGATCCTTCAGATAGGCAAAAGTGGTATCATCTGGTGCTATGAAGCCGCCACGGGCGCCCATCTCGATAGAGAGGTTACAAAGTGTGAGACGTCCCTCCATTGAGAGGTTGCGCACCACATCGCCAGCATACTCCACGAAATAGCCTGTAGCTCCCGAGGTGGTGAGCTGAGCCATCAGGTAGAGTGCTACATCCTTAGCAGTTACCCCTTTATTTAACGCGCCGTTAATACTGATACGCATTGACTTAGGTTTTTGCTGGAGGATGCACTGCGAGGCCATCACCATCTCTACTTCAGAAGTGCCGATGCCAAAGGCTACAGCCCCCATAGCTCCGTGGGTAGAGGTGTGGGAGTCGCCACAGACAATCGTCATACCAGGCAAGCTCAAGCCCTTCTCAGGACCTACCACGTGGATGATACCATTGTCCTTCGACATCATGCCATAATGCGTCAGACCGAAGTCGGCAGCATTCTGAGCCAGCGTATCTACCTGTTTCTTCGATACAGGATCCTCGATGGGCTTATCCTGATCATGAGTGGGTGTATTATGATCCGGCATACAGAAGATCTGTGAGGGACGGAAGCACTTCAGGCCGCGTGTCCGCATGCCTTCGAAAGCCTGAGGCGAAGTGACCTCGTGACAGTAGAGGCGATCGATATATAACTGGGTGGGGCCGTCGGCAACCTGCTGCACCACGTGCTGATCCCATATCTTATCAAATAATGTGTTCATTCGTCTTCCTTTTTAAATTTGTTGATACAGTCGATATAAGCTTCAACAGAGGCCGTCACGATATCGGTATTGGCACCAAAGCCATAATAGAGGGAGCCATCATACTCCACCTGCATGTGGACCTTACCTACATCGTCGGAGCCTTTGGAGATGGCTTGGATCGTAAATTCCTTCAGCGTCATTTGTTTCATGATGATCTTCTTCAGTGCCTTGATGGCTGCATCGACAGGACCGTTGCCTGAGGCGGCAGCCTCGAACTTCTGTCCGCTGATATCAAGTCCGATAGAGGCGACACTCTTCACGCCCTTACCTGTAGTAACTTGCAGGAAATCGAGTCTAACAGCGTGGGTATCAGCAGTATCCGCACCAGCCAACATCAAAGCATCGGCATCGGTAACCTCCTTCTTCTGGTCGGCCAGAATCAGGAACTTCTCATAGACCTTGTCGAGCTTCTCTTCTTCGAGATCTACGCCGTTCACGTGCAGGCGGTGCTTTAGGGCGGCTCGTCCACTACGGGCTGTCAGAACGATAGAGTTATCGTCGATACCTACATCCTTGGGATCCATGATCTCATAGGTATGTACATTCTTCAGCACACCATCCTGATGAATACCGCTGGAGTGGGCAAAGGCATTACGTCCCACAATGGCCTTATTGGGCTGGACGGGCATATTCATCAACGAAGACACCATACGGCTGATGGGATAGATCTTCGTGGTGTTGATATTGGTATCGATACCGATACCCTTGTGACACTTCAGGATCATAGCAATCTCCTCGAGTGAGGTGTTACCAGCACGCTCTCCGATACCATTGATCGTTACCTCTACCTGACGTGCACCAGCCAAGACACCATTCAGTGTATTGGCTGTAGCCATTCCTAAGTCGTTGTGACAGTGGGTAGAGAGGATGGCACGATCTATACCATCGACATGTTCCTTCAGATACTTTATCTTCTCATAGTATTCCTGAGGCAGACAATAGCCTGTGGTATCAGGGATATTGACAACTGTGGCACCTGCCTTGATCACTGCCTCTACCACCTGGGCAAGGTATTCGTTGTCGGTACGCCCGGCATCTTCGCAATAGAACTCTACATCATCCACAAAACGTTTGGCATACTTTGTGGCTGCAACGGCACGCTCAAGTATTTCCTCACGCGTGGAGTTGAACTTATACAAAATGTGCTCATCACTAGTACCGATACCAGTGTGGATACGTTTGTGCTTGGCATACTTCAGGGCTTCGAAAGCCACATCAATATCATGCTCCACTGCACGAGTCAAGGCGCAGATAACCGGCCATGTCACAGCCTTAGAGATCTCAATTACAGAGTTGAAATCGCCTGGCGAAGAAACGGGGAATCCTGCTTCGATCACATCCACACCCAACTGCTCAAGTGCCTTTGCCACCTGAATCTTCTCTACAGTATTCAACTGGCATCCGGGCACCTGTTCGCCATCGCGGAGTGTTGTGTCGAAAATAAACAATCTGTCACTCATCTTTTTAATTCATCTAATGTTATTTGTATTTGGTTTACTTTTTCTGCCTATCAAAAGAAAAAGCCTTTCGCACTCGGAAGTGAGAAAGGCTCTTCAATATTCAGTTTCAGCATCTGACCTATAGATACGCCCTATCACTTCCGCCTGCTCCCTGCAGTCGAATAATAATAATGGCGTTAAGTAGATTCAGACTCTTCATACTTGATCTTATTTTCTGTTTCGGCTGCAAAAGTAACCATAATCTTCGTAACAAACAAATAATTTGTAACTTTTTTGCTTAAATTCCTTATAATTTGTCAGTTTTATGGCAATTTCAATGCCGTTTTCTCATTATTTCCGGTTCGCAAGCCGATAAATGTCTTCCATATCGGCAGATGTCAACACCTCCATAGCACCGATATTCATCTTACCACCACGACTACACTTATCCACCAATGTCTTGATCTCTTCATCGGTGGCCTCACGCCCAATCAGTTCCGGGATATTGACAGGCATGCCGATGGTGCGATAGAACTGCTCGATAGCCTCTACACCCTTCAGAGCTGTGGCCTTGGGAGAGGTAAAATCATTAGTTACCCCCATCACATTGACAGCAAACTGCACGAAACGTGAGAGGTGCTTATCCATCACATAGCGTGCCCAAGATCCCCAGATGGCAGCCAAGCCTGCTCCATGAGTGACACCAAAGAGACCGCTGAGTTCGTGTTCGAGCTTATGACAGGCAAAGTCCTTCTCTGTGCCACACTCTGTTAGATCGTTATGAGATAAAGAACTGGCCCACATGATGGCAGCACGATGACGATAGTCCTCTGGATGGAGAAGCACCTCATAGGTGGCATCCTTCACCGTGCGCAACAGCGCTTCAGCGATAGCATCCGTCAGGATGGCATCCTCATATTTCGAGAAGTAACGCTCCATCGTATGCATCATAATATCTGTAGCACCTGCAGCCGTCTGATAAGGTGGTAAAGTATAAGTGCGCTCCGGATTCATGATGGCGAACTTACAGCGACACAGATCACTGTTCACGCCTCGTTTCAGCATACCCTCATCGTTAGTAATCACACAACTCGACGACATCTCACTGCCAGCAGCAGGGATTGTCAGTATCACACCGATAGGCAGACAGGTCTGAGGCACAGCCTTACCATCCCAGAAATCCCACACATCACCGGTATATCCAACACCGTAGCCAATAGCTTTCGAAGAATCAATCACAGAGCCACCACCTACGGCAAGGATAAAGTCCACATTCTCACGGCGACAAAGATCAATGCCCTCGCGAACCTTACTTAACAATGGGTTGGGTATTACCCCACCCAATTCAACATATGCTATACCTGCCTCAGACAGCATCTTCTCTACCTTATCCAGCAATCCCGATTTACGGGCACTACCGCCACCATAGTGTACTAACACCTTTTTTCCGCCATACTGCAGAATTAACTGTGGAAGTTTTTCTTCCGACTCACTACCGAATACAACTCGTGTAGGCGCATAGAAATTAAAGTCCTTCATTTCTTTTTTGTATTATCTGATTTTTGCTGGCAAAGATACTAAATTTTTTCTTTATGCCACGCTTTTTCTCATTAATTTATATTATCTTTGCACCCAGAAAGATGAAAAAGACATTATTATATATAACCATACCATTTGTGGCACTGATAGGTGCCACCTATATCCTCCCCCGCCCAGCTAAGGCAAGCAAGGCTTCTATTATTTGTAATCTTAGAGAATCTAGAAATTTTAGTAATCCTAGAAACTTTAGTGGATCTAATAATCCCAAGATTCAGGCAGAGATCAAATACTATCTGGATCGACACAATGTACAAGACGAAGGTTATGAGATGGTGGTTGGCTTTATAGAAGGTCACCGTCACCATATTGATATCAACCCACACGTAACTATGAGAAATGTAGGTACATGGAAGAATCATTCACGTGAGGGTACTGTAATAACACTCGACACGTTGGGACGAACTATCCTGGCTGTCTGTCAGGCAGATACTGTTGTGACTGCCATCAGAGCTGATGAAGAAGGTACTTATCAAGGTGACTTCTCTCAGACAGGTGCCAGTGGGCACGGTTCGTATCTTGCTGCCAACGGCAACTACTATGAAGGGCGTTGGGAACATGACAAGAAGCATGGCTTCGGACTAGAGATGGTATTGGCCGACAGAGAGAATCCCCGTCTGCGTGTGGGTGAATGGCGCAAGAACCGATTCATGGGTGAACGCATGAGATACACCTCAGAGCGTATCTATGGCATCGACATAGCCCGATATCAGCACGGAAAGGGTCGCAAGCCGAAACCTATTCTCTGGGATCAGCTGCGTATCATACATGTTGGAAAGAACGGCAGTCACAACGTGAGGGGCAAGGCCGACTACCCCGTCTCATTTGTATATATCAAATCTACAGAGGGGACCTCAGTACGTAATAAGTTCTATGTGAACGATTATACCATGGCCCGCAAACACGGCATCCGTGCAGGTGCCTATCACTTCTTCTCGACGAAAACCTCAGGCGCTGCACAAGCCAAGCACTTTATCCGTAACACCCTGTTCCGTGAAGGTGACTTGCCTCCTGTGCTCGATGTGGAGCCTAGCAAGTCACAGATCCAGCAGATGGGGGGGCCAGAAGCGATGTTCCGTCATATTCGCATATGGCTCAGTGCTGTAGAGCAATGGACAGGTGTGAAACCCGTGCTCTACGTGAACCAGATGTTCGTGAACAACTACCTCACAGACCAGGAAGACCTGAAGCGAGATTATCGTGTGTGGATTGCCAGATACAGCGAATATAAGCCTGATGTGAGGCTGACCTATTGGCAGCTTTGTCCAGACGGTCGAGTAGCTGGAATCCAGGGAGATGTGGATATCAATGTGTTCAACGGCTATCAGAGTCAGTTTGACGAGTTTATCGCTAACGAAACAATCAAATAAGTATGAAGACACAACTGATTCTCGTTGGCAAGACCACAGACAAGCACTTCCAGGCAGGTATAACGGATTATGTGGAGCGCATCGGGCACTATATGCCCTTTGAACTCGTGACCCTCCCTGAACTCAAGAACACAAAGAGTCTATCGGAAGAACAACAGAAGACAGCCGAGGGAGAACTGATCCTGAAACAGATACAGCCATCTGACACGCTGGTACTGTTGGATGAGCACGGACGGGAACTACGCAGCATCGAGTTTGCCCGTTGGCTGGAGCAGAAACGAAATACAGCCCGTAGGCTAATCTTCGTCATCGGAGGGCCCTACGGTTTCTCACCAGCTGTCTATGCACGTGCCAACGAACAACTGTCGCTCTCGAAGATGACCTTCTCGCACCAGATGATCAGACTAGTGTTTACCGAACAAGTCTATCGGGCCTGTACTATCATCAAAGGCGAACCTTATCACCATGAATAAAGCTACTGCCGTATGAAGAACTTATTCTTTTGTTTCATCGCACTTCTGCTACCAACCATTACCTCAGCAGAGAACAGAACCTACAAGCCTGAGGTAAAATCGCTACAGGCTGTGGTGAACCAAGACTGGCTATCGCCTGCGGTGATGCGACTCAAGGGTGATGACGTGCTGAATATAGGGTTCGACGAACTATCCCACGATTATCACCGCTACGTGTATCGTTTGGAACGCTGTGAGGCAGATTGGACCACCTCGGAAGAACTCTTTGAGAGTGACTGGCTCGAAGGATTCAATCATAATGTGATAGACGACTATGTGCGTAGCATCAATACCACTGTGCCTTACACCCATTACAGCCTGCAGATCCCTAACGACAAATGCCGACTGAAACAGAGTGGTAACTACCGACTGCATATCGCTGAAGACGGAGAGAATGATGATATCGCTACGGTGGAGTTCATGGTGACAGAACAGTCAATGGTACTATCTATGGATGTTACCAGTAATACAGACATCGACACTAACGTAAGCCACCAGCAAGTGAGTTTCGGACTGAAATACGGACAACTGTTGGTAACCAGTCCAATGGACCAGATCCAAACGGTGGTGATGCAGAATGCACGCAAAGATAGCTGGCGGAGAAACGTACGCCCCAGTTATATCAGTCAAAACGGATTGGAATGGCAGCACCGAAGAGAACTGATTTTCGACGGTGGTAACGAATACCGCAAATTTGAGATTCTCGACCCTAGTCATCCCACACTCGGCATCGAACATGTGAGCTGGGACGGTACAAACTTCCACGCAGAACCTTATGTCAGTGAGCCCCGCCCAAACTACCTCTATGATGAAGATGCAAACGGTGCCTTCTATATCCGTAACAGCGACAATTTCGAGAACGACTTCGGCAGCGACTATGTGTGGGTAAACTATCGTCTGAAAACCTCACAACTGATAGACGGGCACATCGTGATAAACGGATGCTGGACTTCAGAAAAACCGGAAACCTACCTGATGACTTATGACGAAAAACAAGATCTCTATACCGCCAGCATCCTGCAGAAACTGGGTTACTACTCTTATCAGTATCTCTGGGTGAAGAATGACAACACCACGCATCCCCTACCCTCAGAAGGTAACTTCTATGAGACAGAGAACAGATACCAGATACTTATTTATTATAAAGGTACTGGAGAGCGTACCTGGAGACTGACAGCCTACGGTCAGATCATCATGCACTAAAATTTCTTTTTCTTCTTAAGATTCTTGACAACCGACTTCACCGTATGACGCTTCAGATATTCCTCGGGTGTCTTTTTCATCTTCTGATAGAAGGCTGCAACGAAGTAGTTGGGCGAAACGAAGCCTAACTCATTAGCCACTTCCTCTATACTTTTATCCGTCTTACGCAGCATCTCGACGCCTTTCTCTATCATCAGAGAAAGAGCCATCGGACGCGGACTCTTATAAATATTCGCCGTGATGAGCTTATAGAATTCCTGAATATCCAAACCCGACTCCCGTCCCAATTCACGCATCGTCAGTGAATCTTCCGGCTTGGACATCACATAAGGCATCAGCTTGATCATCATATCAATAAACTCAGGTGCCAGCCCCGTCATATTCACATCATAACGACCATGAATCTCATCAATCGAAGGCTCAAGAGGTTCTGTGCCACGAGTAGTACAACGCTCAGCGAAACGACGAATATTTTTCAGCAGAGGACGTTCTTGCGTCGCACGCATGGTGAACATACGATCATTACGCAGATAGTAATAAGCATTGATAGCTATCAGGATTATCAGAACCAGTGCCAGGAGCCAATACACACCCGTAGAGCGCCACCAAGGCTCATTCACATTGATGGTCCACTTATATGGAGTCGAATCCCACCTATTAGGATTCATGGATGCCTGGACTTCAATCTGATATGAACGAGGTTGCAAGGCCATCAGCTGCAGATGAAGACGTCCGCTTTTATCAACAATGGCATTGGGCTCATAGCTGGAATAGACGTGCCATTGGTCATCTAATCCGATAACACGTACACGGAAGAATGTATGCTGCGGTCGGAAATAGTTGAGTGCAGAGAACACCAATGTCACTGAGTTCTGATCGTAGTTCAGATCGACCTCTTTCACACGTGTGACAGCTTTCTCTATAATCACATGACCATCAATCTCATCACCTGCCTGTACTTCAATACCGTTTACATAGAACTGTATCAGCTTAGGATAAATTTGAAATTTCAAATTGCCAATGGTCTTCATCTGTTGTGGGAAGAATGTCACCATGTGATCGAGTGACTGCATCACCACCATACCTTCTGGCGTACAGGCTGCACCATTATTGACAAAAGCCTCAACAGGCACTAAATCGAAATCATTATAACTGTTTACGTAATCGATATTTCTGTCCTTAATAACTACACATGATATTCCATAGCTGGTTCCCACCCATATCTGGTGATCAAGATCCTCAGTGATAGAATGGACCACATTGTTCAGCAGGCCATCTCGACGAGTAATCATCTGAGGCAGTTTGTCGTTCTCATTACGATAGAGCTGCAAGCCCTGACCTGTACCAACCCAGATCCAACCACGTGAATCACGGAAGGCACAGTTCACAAGTCTATCTTGAAAAGTAGTCGTCGAGGTTCGATACTTCTCCATGATCGAATAGAGTTCTCCTGAATATGGATTATCCCACGTATAAGACTTGAAGGGGGCATTAAACGGACGGGAATATAGTAGTCCGCGCCGTTCGGTACCAGCCCACATACCACCTTGTTTGTCGAAGGCAATCACATTAATGTCCGTCTTCAGCACCTGACCATCCATCATCATCAACTCGTCATAATAGCGCTTCGAGCCCGTTTTCGAATTATAAGTCATATAGCCGAAAGAGGTGGGAATATAGAAGAGCGAGTCTTTCTTGGCGATGTTGTTCAGATGATAATCACACTCAAGAACGATAGCAGACTCACGCTTACTCATATCATAACGTATCAGCACTGCAGCCTGCTCACCATTACGGATCTGATAGAGATAGTTACTGTCATTAAAAAGAACGGATGAACTCTTGTATCGCTCCTTCTGACTCTCATCAAAAACAGACAACTGAAACTGAGATTTACCCGTTGCAAGATCTTTTGCCTCAACAAGACCATCGTCATAGAACAGCAACAGGCTCTTATCACGATAGGTCTCCACATCCTGCAGGTTCTTACCTGCCCGAATGCGATAGGTCTTTTGAGACTCCACAGAGAAAAGGTCGTAGCCATTCAAAAGCCATACAACGCCATTTTCTCCGACAAACAGATCGTCAACAGTCTTACTGAATCCGAATTTCAGGAACTCGTCTTTGACGGAAGTCACGAATTTCTCCGTTGTCAGATTCACGCAAGTAACCGTCTGCTTGTTTTTCAACCACAAATGGTGATACTTATCGAAATAAAGATGGTAGTTGCCTCGGTAATTATCCAATGGATAACTGTTCTCTTCTGCGGGATCGATATAAGTGAACATCTGACCATCGAAAAAGTTGATCTGTCCCATTGTTGCCGTCACCATACGACCAGTCTTCGTACACTTGATCACCTGGGCACTGTTATCCGCCAAACCGTCTGAGGCATTAAAGTTCTCAAACAATCTGTCAGAACGGTCAGCCATCGCTGTAAGCGACAACATCTGCATGAAGCATAGAATCAGATAAACCACCTTTTTAGTAATCATGCCACAAAAATACGAACTATTTTGCAAATAAGCAAGAAAACGGAAGAAAAATTGCTGAATTGGTATTTTTTCACTATCTTTGCACCCAGTACATTATTTAATAGTTCAACAAATAAAATGACTTATGAATACTAGACCATTAACATTATTCGTTGTGAGCATGATGGTAGCTCTAGCCTCGGCACAAACCATCACAGGAAAGTATGAAATACCTGCAATGCCCGACTGGGCCAAGAATGCGGTATTCTACCAGATCTATCCGCAGACTTTCTGCGACTCCGATGGCGACGGCATCGGAGACATCCAAGGCATCATCAGTAAACTCGACTACGTGAAGAGCCTCGGCGTGGATGCCATCTGGTTCAACCCCTTCTTCGATTCCCCTTTCTACGATGCCGGCTACGACATCCGCGACTATTACAAGATCGCCCCCCGCTATGGCACCAATGATGATGCCAAGCAGCTCTTTGAGGAAGCTCATAAACGAGGGATGCATGTTATCTTCGACTACGTGATCAGCTACACAGCCATCGACCACCCTTGGTTCGTAGCCTCTCAGAAACAGGAGCCCAACAAATACTCAAACTATTACATCTGGACGGAAACCAACTGGGTGGATCCCCCCTTCGAGTTCGCAGGTCAGTTTGTGAAAGGCTATGGACAGCGCAACGGTCAGTTCATGCGTAACTTCTTCTGGTGCCAGCCCGCACTGAACTTTGGATTCGCCAATCCCGATCCTAACCAGAAGTGGCAGTTGCCCACCAACCATCCTGATGTGCTGGCGATGCGTGAGGACTTGAAGAACGTGCTCCGTTTCTGGATGGATATGGGTGCCGACGGTTTCCGTGCTGATATGGCAGGAGCACTGGTGAAGACCCGCCACGTAAGAGGCAACGAACAGTTCTTCAATACCAACGAGAACGAGACCAAACTCTTCTGGCGTGAGATCCGACAACTGCTTGAAAAGGAATACCCACGTGGATTCATGGTAGCAGAGTGGTCTTATCCTGCCGATGCCCTCGACAACTGCTTCCATGTAGATTTCTTCCACTGGTTCAAGGGTTACAACGATCTGTTCCAGAAAGAGAGCTGGCGCATCCTCAACGGTGTGAGCGAGGGGCACAGCTACTTCGATACTGAAGGTAAGGGTACAGTAACTGACTTCCTGAAAAGCTATATGGACCAGTATGAGAGGACCGTCGGCAAGGGCTATATCAGTCTGCCGCTGGGAAATCATGACAATGCCCGTCTGGGAAACAAACGCACAGACAAGGAACTGGAGATCATCTATGCTTTCGGCTTCACAATGCCAGGCGTACCTTTCTTATATTATGGCAATGAGATTGGTATGCGTCAGCTTCCTAAAGACTGGCCACAGGTGGAGGGAGCCTATCAGCCACGTAACGGTGCCCGCACACCCATGCAGTGGAGCTCAGACAAGAACCTCGGTTTCTCTTCAGGTGATGCTGCCAACCTCTATCTGCCTGTGGATCCTGCAGCCGATGCACCCAACGTAGCAGCACAGGAGAAGAATCCCAACTCTTTGCTCAACAAAACGCGTCGCCTAATAGCCTTGCGTCATAGTGAGCCCGCACTTGCCAATTACGCAGAGTTTGTGCCCGTCTATCCAAGTCAGGATGCACCCGACCCCTACCCCTTTGTCTATGCACGTGCAGCAGGCAACAATGTAGTACTGGTTATGCTGAACCCCAGGGCAAAAGCTTCTGATGCCACATTCAATATCAATGTGAAGTTCAGTGGTACAAAACTACTGGCTGGTGATGCCTTCAAGATTGAGCACAACAAGAAGAGCGGTAACATGACGATCCATATGCCCGCAACCTCTTATGCCGTTGTGAAGCTTCAAAATGCCCGTTACTGACAACCGTACTAACATATCCCCATCGGAGAACGAGAATGATTGACATAATCCTTGAATATACCACAAAATAAAAATGGATACTGAGCAGGTACGGGAATACACATTGTATGAACCAGTGTTGCATCTGAAATCTTTTCAGGAACTAACCACAGATGAGCTTTACGAATTGCTGAGAGTGCGTAGCGAGGTTTTTGTGGTTGAACAGGATTGCGTTTATCAGGATTTAGACGGTGATGATCAGAAGTCCATCCACCTATGGCTGACCCTGGCAAACAAGATCGTTGCTTTGGCTCGTGTTTGTCCGGCAGGTACCCACATGCCTGAAATCTCCATCGGAAGG
Organism: uncultured Prevotella sp.; assembly: GCA_900315695.1. Taxonomy (GTDB): domain Bacteria; phylum Bacteroidota; class Bacteroidia; order Bacteroidales; family Bacteroidaceae; genus Prevotella. The sequence goes on from ONAE01000003.1 coordinate 23,103, forward strand.
GTTATCACCACTGAGCGAGGCAAAGGCTATGGCAAGCAGATCATGCTTTATGCCATTGATACAGCGATTAAGTATTTCCACGCAACACGTATAGATATTGAGGCTCAGGAGTATGCCAAAGGGTTCTATGAAGGCGTGGGATTCAGACAGTCTTCCGAGTCTTTCATGCTTGACGGCATTCCCCATATTAGAATGACTTGGACAGAAACCAGCAAAAAAACGATATTGTTCCTTCACGGATTCTATGCCAGCGGCCAGTGTGTGCCAGCTATGGCACTGAGGGAGGCTTTTGAAGGGAAAGCCAATGTGCTGACTCCTGACCTCCCACTCCACCCTAATGATGCCATCAGACTCATCCGCGACATCTGTGACAAGGAGAAGCCAGACGTGCTCGTCGGCAACAGCTGTGGGTCGTTCTATGCACAAATGATTTCTCAGACAGTTGGCATCCCTGCCCTACTCGGCAATCCATATTTCAAGATGTCGGACTTCCTCCGTGAACGTATCGGCACACACAAGTATAAGTCACCAAGGGCTGATGGTAAGCAAGACTTCACCATTGATGAACAACTGATCAGTGAGTTCGAAGCAATGGAGGCTCACCAGTTTGACTGCTGTAATTTATATAATAAGGAACGCGTATGGGGACTCTTTGGAGAAGAAGACACTCTTGCACACTTTGAACCACTTTTCCTAAAGCACTATCAGAACAGCTATCATTTCCCTGGAGGCCATACACCAACGGCAGAACAGTTCAAGACATGGTACTGTCCGCTCATAGAGAAGCTGCTTTTGTTTTAGAATGATTCTTCGTGGTCGTAGCGAGGCATGTGGCGAATCAACTTATGGACTGCAGCTTGTGCCATCGCCTCGTAGGCACGTTCACTGGGATGCAAATGATCGCCACTGTCAAAGCCGTCGGCAAAGGCCTTCGGATTAGTGGTGCTACGTACGGCTGCATCGAAATCGACACATCCATCAAAGATCGGTGATGTACGTAACCACTCGTTAAACTGCTGACGCATGGCATCGCGATCTTCATTGTAGGTTCGCCAACCAAAGATTGGCAACAATGTGCCGCTCCACACCTTCAATCCCATCGCCTTGGCAGGTTTCACGTAGATATCCTCTACCCCACGCTCCATCTCCTCTACCGTCGGCAGATCACTCCAAGGACGGAAAGGATTGACATCTTCTCCCACGGGATGGATGATGTCGTTGATGCCGTGCTGGATGATAACATCCGACGCACCAGCCACATTCATCTCTATGGGAAAGCGCGTGGCACCTTTCAGACCGTAGGCTTGATAGGTGATACAGTCGTATTGGCGCAGGATACGTGTGCCACTGACAGCGCGACGGATGATAGCCACATGAGAGCCGAAAGCCAGCTGAGCCATATAGTCGGGCCACGACTGGGCCGTGATGGAGTCACCATAACACACGATGGCGTGATTCTCAGGTGAGGTCAGCACATCAACGGTATTGAGAAAGTAGAACCAGTTGGTATGACGCGACAGATCGATGGGCAGTTCGTCGGCCTCTGCAAAGTCACCATAGGCATAGTAGCCCTTCGACAACGGACCAGTCACAAGCGTGCCACTGTTCATTTGTGTGTAATCAGCCAGATAGAAGCTCACCTCTATCGTGTCACCACGGTTCACGGGATAGCTGATAGCATCGCTCTCCGTTTCCTGACCAGGCATCAGACATACATTCTTCTCCCCGCCAAAGGTGACGGGTGTATGCCCAACAAAGACCTTCGAAAGTGTGACAGGCTCTGTACCTGTGAGGTTAGAAAAACGGAAACGCAGCATACTTCCACCGAATGGCATACGGATGGGATAACGCAGCGTGAGATCCTTAGCATAAACGGCCTCACGACGGTTTGTAATCGAAGTGGCATTTCCCCAACAGGCCACCCATTTCTTGCTATCAGTCATCATATTCTGTATTTTAGTGAAATATCAAATTTCCTAAACTTTTCTAATATTACTTGCAGATGTCCTCTATCATCTTGCGTTTCTTCTCTTTTTGATCGTCAGCTGCATAACCGATAGGAATCAATACAGCTGGCTCTTCATTGTCGGAAATGGCAAAGAGCTGCTTGCATTTCTCAGCATCGAAGTTGCAGACCCAGCATGTAGCCAGACCTTGCTCCGTAGCTGCCAGGCACAGATGCTCAACCGCAATGGCAATGTCGATGTTGCCATGATGTTTGCCGTCTGAGCGGACCCACTCTTCATCGTGAAGAATGCTACAAATGATATACATAGGAGCCGTCTTGAACCATTCACGGTTATAGCACTCCTGAAGCTTAGCCTTATCATCTTCGTTTTTCACTATGCGAAACATCCACGGCTGCTTATTCACTGCCGACGGAGCAAAGCGGACGCACTCCATTACGTAATCCAACTTCTCCTTTTCCACACTCTTATCCTGATAGCTCCTACAGCTATACCTCTGCTTCACTAAATCCAAAAAACCGAAATGTGCCATATCAAATCTCCTAAACTATTTTAATTATTGCTGCAAAGATAGCGATTTTACGCTGAAAAATGGTAATTTTGCAACAAAAATACTTTTTTTTATGAAATTTCATCGACATTATACGACCAAAGGGCCACAGCTGTTTTGGATTATCTTCGCATAGCTGGACCGTCACTTGACGGTGATCCAGACGGGCTCTCCCCTACTCTTGGCCTCGACGATCTTCTGCTTCAGGCGGTGGAGCCAGATACGGCTGTCAACGACCTGACCTACAAGTTTGTTCTTACCTACGAGGATGCAGCCTTCGGTGTCTTCTGCGGTGTTGCCCGCGTGGATGCGGATGCCATCGAATTTCGGCACGCCGAGCAGGATGGGCAGCCATTGCTTGAACTTGGGCGAGAATGAAATCACCACAGCATAGTGACCTTCGGGGATGGCCGAGCGGCCTTTCACCTTATACGCCCCGTGTTCGTAGTCGCGCCAAGTGGGTTCCAGCGTGTCACAGAAATAATCATCGGCTGTGCCTGCCAGATACTCGTCATTTACTCGTCTCTGAATGTAGAGCCTACCTATCGTGTAGGTTCTGCGTTTTGCTATACGTTCCAATATCAGTTCCATATTTTTTTAATTATTACATTTTTACATTATTACCTTTTTTTCATTTTTGAAAAACTGTCATCTGTCATTTGTAAGAGGTAGCCGCGATGCACCCACTGCGAGAGCATGTTGCGGGTACCACGAGTGTCCATGCCGTTGGCCTGTCGGATAAGGTCTGCATCATGTACTGTAAACTCGTCGGGCAACAGTTTTAGCAGGTTGCGAGGACCACGACGGCCAGTCTGCTCGTCGGCACTGCGGTTGGCGTTCTCGATAGCCTCACCGAAGAAAGTCATCTTGCAGAACATATCATACTGAAGGCTCCAACGGACAAACTCCTCAATCTCTCGCGACCATTTATAGTCGTTGCAAATGTAGAGCACGCAAGCCTTCAAGTAGGCAATGACATTGGCACGGAACGACAGATTCTCATAAACCCTCGATTGTGAGAGACGGGCAAATTCTGCACATTCATCCTTCAACCGTTTGGCCAGACGGAAAGCCTGTGGGCAATCTATCACGCCAGCTGCACGGCAGAGGCGGTCAATGAATGGTCGCAGCTCTTCGTCGAAACCCGAATCATACGTGCCATAGACGGGCATGTCGGCTCCGATTTCCCGCTCTGGGATAGTACAGAAGTTGATGCGGCTGATGGGACCGTCGGTTAAGACATTGCGAAAATAGCGCTGTCCCTTTTGGATGGTCGTTGCTGCATTCCAATTGAACCGAATGCAAACCTTTTCCGTGACCGACTGCGTACCTACACGCGTCTGACCGTATCGGTTGTCTGGGTCGAAGGCCAGGCACATAATCTGAAACTGCTGTGAGCCATGAGCCGAACCGCGAAGGGCATCAAACTGGTCGATCTCGTTCATCTTCGTATAGAGGAAATGCTCGTCAGCCTCTGCCATGCGCATCACGAAAGCAGGGTTGGTCATGTCTGGGTCAACCTCTTGGATGACAAGCCCTTCAGGGCGCTGTCGCTTATCCTTGTTCGAGCCCTTCGAGTTCACCTCCTTCTTCCAGTCTGCCTCACGCTTCAGATTCTCAGCATCACGCTTGCGGATATCCGCCATGATGTGGTTGATGGGTTGTGAGATGCAGTCCTTACCGGCTCCCGTTCCAGCCATCAGCACATTCATAAAGGTAGCTTCGTGCATCACATTGTCGATATACGGGAAACGCACCTTCCACAGATGTGCACCCAACGACGGAAAGATAGCGTGAGCCACAGCTGGCTTATAGATGTCGGGCGTCTTCGAGGTAAGCAGCTGAACCACCTTCGGCAGTTTCTTCGGCATTTCTGGCGCACATGGGGCCTGTCCCTGCTGTGCAGAGCTTGCGTCGCACAGAGGGTCTGTCCCCGTGTGCAAGGATTCTGCTTTCACCATCTTCAGCGACTTGGCCAATACCTTTCGCTGAAACTGCGACATCTTCTGATTCGGGTCACTGTATTTCGAGTAGAAATCATCTACCAACTGCTGAATATTCTTATCCTGCCAATTCTGAGCCATGCGAACCTGCAACACACCCAGCAGCTCTTCCTTCTTCAACAACTGGGTAGCGCCTACAGAGAGAATGCTCTTAAGCGCCTCATGCCGATGACCTTCCACGATGAGCACGTCGGGTGTCAGCTCTGCCTCCTTCATACAAGCATCAAAAATATATAATGTACGGGCGTCGGCAGTTGTTGGTTGAGGCTCTGCTGAAAGCATAGAGCTATCCTGGGCGGTAGCCTTTTCACTTCCGCAAAGCGGTCGGCCATCCACATCAAGTCCCCGTTGCAGATAAGCCTCTCGACGCTCCTCCAACTCATCGCCCTCAATGGGTTCCAGCCAATGCTCAGAGCGGAATGTTTCCTGGTCGATACCTGTTACATAGATGTATCTTTCGGGTGTGAAGCACGATGCATCAAGCAGCTCGTCGGCATCAAAGCCAATCTCCTCGCAGAAAGCACGCTGGGCTTCTTCGATGGTCATGCCTTTCGGAATACGGATGTAGATGTGGCCTTTACCACGAGCCGAATAAGCCTCACGCAGCACCATGTCGTGCCACTCCGACATCTCGTCTTTGTTTACCTCCAACGCTTTCTCAAAAGCCCCGCGCACCAGCTTGGGGTTGTCAATATCCACACACGTCATAAAGGTGAAAGCCTCAGGGATGATACTGTCCTGTGAACGATGGTCGTCCTTGAACGCTGTGTAGTGAGGGCAGAGGAATGGCAACCAGTCTTTCTTCTCCTCCCGTCCGGCACGGATATCTGCAACATCGCGGCGGAGCCACTCCTGGCGGAGCAACTCGTCGAGCTGCTCCCCAGTTTGTGTTTCTGCATATCCCCGATTGTTTTTCTGCTTGTCGGCAAAATGCTTTGTGTTCAGTGCTATCAGTCTGTTTACCATACGGTTTCCTCCTTTCTTGTGTTAAAGTAAGCCATGATTTCTTCGCTCTCCCGATAGAAGAGGCTCTTCATCAATGAGAGTGGATAGCGGCGAGGGAATCTGAACTCCACCTTCAGGCATCCGCGCTGTCCGTGGTTCATCTCGCGAGTACGCTTCACATCAGCGTGGGCTGTCTGGAAGAGCGTCTCATACTTTGGGCCGTTCAGTCCGTCGCGGTAACGCTTCATGCACGTCCTGCCGTCTTCTTCCACCATCACCCCTGCACGATAGCGCACGATGCCCTTGCCGTCGGCTGTCACGGGAGCCTTGTCCTGCTCCCAAACGCATGGGTAGATGTTGATATCGCCGTTGTTCATGAATGTGGTCTGTGTGTCCATCTGGACGTTCTGCAGAATCTGCTGCTTGTAACTGTTGTTTACTGTTTCCATGTTTTGAGTTGTTTGCGAGAAGAAGGTTGGAATCTTTGCGCATTTACCCGGGAACATCCTCCTCACTTCAACTCAGGGTTAATACTAATGTTACTTCTTGGAACTCACCCAGTCGGGGTTTATAGAGCCCGTGGTCTCTTGTTCACGATGCAAAGGTAAGCACAAAAAAAGAAGTGGCGGTCACTTCCGTAACCGCCGTATAATGTCCGTATAAAGTCCGTATATTAAAACCTCGAAATACGGAAATTCCGTATTACAACATTTTTTCTATCGCATTCCACAGTTCTTCGCAGAAGTCCTCTTGGGGATTGTTCTTCATGTCATAGTAAGCCTCAATTCTATCATGAGGATCGGTTATTACTTTAGTATAGTTCTTCATGGTGCTTTCGCTGATATGCAGTCTTTCTGGGAACTCTTCAGGGGTAATGCTATCTGCCATATTTTGGAAATCCGTCTGAGTAAAGCCCGCTTTTTCCAAGCGGTCTCGTACAACCAAGAAAGTTCCTATCCAATGATTCTTGGTTGTAAACCATTTTCTGTTGTGCATTTCCAACAGGGCTGACTTTAAAAGTTTGGCACGAGCAGTTGTATCCAAACGACGATACTTAGTTCTTGCGTCCACTTCCAATTGCTGAGGGCGAAGCAATTCGTTGGGTGCTCCGGGTAAACAGACCTCGTTGATGCGCCTAAATTTGACAATACGGGCCACGCAGCCGATGATATAAAGGTCGGTTGGATCACAACTATGAGCATAAATCAGCAGTGCATCGGTATACGTCGTATTTCCGGTGTTATACTGTGCCATTTTAAGTACATTTGCAATACTTTGCGGCACCGTATCGATTTCAATAAACTCTTTCTCGTAGTCCTTTCTCATCACGGCTATTTGCGACTGTAATCGTTATAGCTGTTGTTGAGAGCCTGAACAATTCGTTCTAATGCTTCATTATCTTTGATGCGAGTCTCCTCATTCACAAGATTGTCACTGACGATTTCGTCAACATAGAAATCAACCGTTGCGTTCCTGCTTTTCATGATTGACAGATATTGTTGCATGAAGTGATCCATCATCGGAACAATATGTTCGACTTCACTCTTATAAAATGGAAGTTCGAATGCGATAAGACCGTCATTAGTTTCGCAGTATAGACTTGGAAGAGTCCGTCCGTATCCTACTTTGTGATACCTTATAGTCAACATCATCTCCATGTGTTCGACAGGATCAGGCAGCACAAGGCCAAAGCCAACCTTTTCCAGATAATTCCTTAAATTGTAAATCCCGTATTCGCGATATTTATTCTGCATCGCATCTATATGACTAAAACCATCGACAACAAGCACAACGAAGTCATCCCACCCAAAGGGATACGAATCTTCATTCTGGTCAGTGTCCCACAGTCCCAAAACGTCTACGTCGTTAACTTCTACCTTGCTCCACACGTTTCCTTCGCCACCTCCCCAATAAGCTGCTCTCGTCGGATCGGCGCGACGGTTGCCCATCCTGCGCTTAAACACATTCTTATCAACATAGCTAACCACAGGATGACTGCGAGTATAAATGTCTATACTTTTCGGCTCAAAAGAGTTTTCACCTACCACAATAAGAGTACCTATTTGTATTCCTACAACTCCTCCGTAATGTATAATCTGGTAGGGAGGTTCTAACTTTACAAAATGTGACTCCATCTTTTATTCGTATTTCAGTATTAATTATTTTCAAGAATTTCCTTAATAATCTCGCCGACTCCCTTGCTGTTAATCTGTCTCTTATACTTCACGTTATAGCCGTCTCTTTTCAGACTTTCAAAAAACAACTCGGCACAGGCAATCTTAGCTTTCTCTTCTCCGCGTAACTGACTGTCCATAGCAATGTCCTTCGTTTCCACAATAAGATTCAGTCGGGTCTGCCCATCTTTATGGCGTACCACATACATGAAGTCGGGACTATAGCTCGAATTGGCGATAGTAGGGATTTGAAGACTCTTTGTAGGAATCTTGCCATAAACGGTCACGCTATCTATGTCGTTACGAATATTCACACGCTCCAAAGGCGAGTCATAAACAAGTTTGTCATAAAGATATTTGTCAGAAACAATAGCGTTTTCTTCCATCTTCATACCTACACGAGCTTGTACTATCTCAGGCAGTACCTCACCTTGTGCATCGGTCAAAGCAGTTTGGAGGGGTGACAGATGGGTGCGCTGATAGTGGAACTGCCCTTGCAGGTTATCCACCATCCAGTTTTTGATGTTATTGATGTTCTCGCCCAATGTATGTTCGGTAAAACAGTCGTTAATCGCCACTTTAGGATGGTTCTTTACCCACGTCTTGATGGCCTCATGAAGCATCGCCACAGGGACGGACGTTGCACGGCTTAGCCGTTTAATGTATTCTCCGTAAGCCATTCTGGTAGCTTTCACCGTGAATTCAAGGCCAGCGTCTTGAACAGTTGCCATGTTGCCTTCATCAGTATCTACTTCTTGGCGATCTGTACGAGCGGTATAGTAATCCGTAAAAGAGAGTATCGGATTTGGCAAGGCAGATGCAAGTTTTGTACTGATCTCATTGTCGAAGAAAAGCACATACTTACTGTTGATTTTCTGCCATAGTTCACGAAGCTGGTCAAAGTTCTCGCGACGTATCTTGATCTTCTTTTGCTCTGCCTTATTTCTGTTCTCAATCTTGCCAGCGAAGTTATCAGGAACGGCAAACTCAGGATATTCATCAAGGAAAGCATTCCTATTCTCTTCTTTCACCTTGAAAGTGAGCAACGATACATATTTCTTCATTGCAAGCTCCTCAGCAAGCTCCTCTGGATCCATCTTTCTGAGTTCTGCCACGCGACGAATATCTTCCTCAGTTATCTTGTCAATAACATGAACCACCTTCAACTGGCTATTGATTTCCTTAACCAGCCGCTCAGCAAAGTCGGCTTCGGTGAAATCCACTATATAGTTCAGTTTGAATTCGGTGGTTGTATTGCGGTGGCCTGTTTCATCCACTGGCAGGCGCAGTCCACGACCTACTTCCTGAAGCTTGCTTATCTCACTGCCACTACTGCGCAACTTACAAATGGTAAAGACGTTGGGGTTGTCCCAGCCTTCACGAAGCGTCCATTTCGAGAAGAAGAACCGACGCACAATCCACTGCCCGTCATCGTCCTTGAAGCGAAGCATATCTTTTTTATTCTTTAGGATGTCGTCCATTTCTTTCTCGATTTCCTCGTCGGTATCCTGCTTGTCTTGAGCGAAATAACCTGCCGAACATTCTTCTAAACGGTCAAGTGAGGCTTGCATGAAATCCCTATATGCACCTTCACTCTTAGTAATCTGTTCCTGAAGCTGTTTTTTCAATTCCTCGTTGAACATCTCACGAAGCCAGGCATTCTCACCACGGAACGATTCAATGTTACCGATAAAGAACAATGCGATGGTCTTTATCTTGCGGGGCAGATAGAAGTTTTCACGCTCGGTTTCAAAGTGGCGAGTGAGAGCCGTTTGTATCATCAGGCGCTGGTAAGAATCACTATAGGCATCTACACTGACGTCCATGCCGGTCTGCAACTCGCGACCATTGCTTAGATCCACTTTGCCGTTACCAATGTCACTCACGGTGAGGTTATCCATTGCACTGATGTCGAAGGCACCTCCAAGCGATTCACCTTCATGTAGGCTTTTCGACTTGCTACCTTTAGCGCTTATCAATTGAAAGTGAGCCAGTTCTTTTCCGTCAGAGCCTATGAACCTCAGCCTTTCTTTGCCACCGCCCTCAGCCTCTACATGCTCTTTCGCCACACCCTTAATCAGGTTATTGCGGAATGCATCGAAAGCATTAAGATCGTAAATCAGATTCTCATAGTCTATGTAGGTGTGCTTCTGGCTGCCCCTACCTGCAGTATTTTCAGGGAAAGTTGCACCGAAGCGAATAAGGCACTGAGGCTCTATCTGTTCCATAATCACCTTGTAGGCGGCATTCTTTCGATCAAACTTATGCGGCTCGTCGATGATGACAAAGGGGCGCGTTGCCTTCAGCGCTTTCATTGGGCAGTGAATACCGTCATAGCCATTACTGAAGGTGCCACGCAACACCTTACCATTGGTCAGCAGCTGCATGTTCACTAAAGCTACATAGATGGTGTTCTTGTCATCCTTAGAACCCCAATAGAAGTCACGGACTGAAGATGGAAAGAGTTGCTTTCCTTTCTTTTTACCCTTCATGGCGTTAATCACGCAGAGGTCTATCTTCACACTCTCGTAACCACCAGTATCACTAAAATGGTGCATCACGGCTGGGTCACCCAAGAAGGCTTCGGCACCAGTCTTGATGGGATGCGTGGGTACTACCACTATAAACTTGTTCACACCATAGCGCTTGTGAAGCTCGTACATGGTATGGGTATATACGTAGGTCTTACCCGTACCCGTCTCCATCTTCACGTCGAGGTTCAGTGTCTGCTGGGAACTATTGCCAAAAGGTACTTTCTGATACTTGTCACCGTGGGCATCCTCCTTCTGTTGGGCATTGCTGATATTCATGATGAGTTGCTGACGGTTAGCTACGAAGTCGAATATGGGGTTCTGACGTTGCCCGCGCTCACCATCTTTGGTTGGTATGCCCTCAAAAATTTCAGCAATACTCTCAACAGGCAACTCCTGATGCTTCAGTCCTGATTCCAGATATAATTCCATACTTCTTTCCGTGGTTAATACCTGACATCCAGTGTAATCTTATTGCCGCGTGCATCTGCCAAAGCCCTCAGGTTCTTGTCAAGCATCAGTCGCGTACTATATCCCATACCATAGCCGAATACAACAATCACATCGGGGTTGAACTGCTGCGTCGTATCAACCATCTTGTCGATGAGCTCAGCCATCTCTTCCTGATAGAAGTCGGCATCAAGCAGATAGAGGTGCTTGCCGCAAAGATAAGCCGTATAGTCTTTCAACTTCACTTCTGTTACCTTCGGATTCAGTCCGTAGCCGTCGCGGCAGAGCCATGTGGTAAGCACCGTCTGCGCACCAAACTTCGACAGGATATCATTGTCGTTCATGTTTGCATTCATATCGAAGTCATACAGGCGGTCAATGGTATCACCTTCAAAGTCTTCCAGCGTGTAGTGCTTAAAGCCCAAGTCGCCCTTAAACAGAGGATTCGCCTCGGCTATCTGCTTGGCAGCACGACGAATGCGCTCCTGACCTACTTCGTCAATGGTCTTATAGCCGGCTTTTGCGGCTTCACTGTCGGGTTTGCAGGATTCTTGGAGTTGAACCATGAAGTATTTTATATTATAGCCTTCCATGGCATTTAGTTCCATAATAGCCTGTGCGGTTGATGATGCTCCTCCAAAAAAGTCCATTACCAATCCATCTCGCGATCCCATTCTCAATAAATGTTTTACAAGTTCCACAGGTTTAGGTGTATCAAAGACTGCTATACCATCAAATAATTCTTTCAAATCATTTTTAGCTTTTTCATTCGTACCTCCTTCTTTTGCCATTATCATAGTTTCAGGAGTCAGTCCTCTTTCTTTAGCATAGAGATAGGTTTTAACTCTTGGTACCCCATTTCCATCGCTGCCAAACCAAATTCTATTGTCATCTATTGCTTTCTGCATAACATCCTGTGTATGAATCCAGCATCGCCCGCTTGGCAGTGTATGTTTTTTACCATTTGGCGCTGTTAGAACATAGAACTGATTTTCAGTCCCATGACCAGCTTGAGCATGTGCAGGATCAGATTTCCAAGGTCCTCGGGGGTCATTATCTGGATTACTATAGCTTGAAAGAGCCTTTGCATTCATTGGTAGTTGTCGAATACGCCTCGTTTCTTCATCAAGATAAGTTCTAGAGTAACACAAAATGTAATCGTGTCTAACAGAAGTTTCTTTTCTATTCTCTCTATTAAGCCTCTTTTCCCAAATAAAGACTGCTATAAAATTCTCAATACCAAAGATTTCGTCACATAGTAATTTCAAATTTGCCTGCTCATTATCATCAATGGATATGAAAATAACGCCATCCTTTGAGAGCATATCTTTGGCCAATTCCAAACGTGGCAGCATAAAAGTCAACCATGCAGCATCGCTTGCTGACGATGATTTTTTCATGTCGATTATATGCTCTGCCTGTTCAAGGTTGATGCCCAACTTGGAACTCAATTCTTCGGCTTTAAAATCAAACTTGTCATTATAGGTAAAACCATCTTCGCCCGTATTATACGGCGGGTCGATATATATGCACTTCACCTGCCCAGAATACGACTTGCAGAGATGCTTCAGTGCATCTAGGTTGTCACCACTGATGTAGATGTTCTCGCTATCGCGGTTCTCTGGCTTGCTATTGTGTGGCTCATCAGGGCGAATCACAGTGAGACTCTCCTGATTCGCAATCATGCGGGCATAGCTCTTACCTAGGAAGTTAAATCCCTGGTTCTCCTCAACGATGTTGATTTCATCCCCAATCATTGCACGGAACTTTTCCAAGTCGAACTTACCCTCATTGTTGAAACAGCCGTCGAAGTGCTCTCTCAGCAGCTGCACCTCGCGACTATTAACCTTCACTTCTTCGTTCTGTTCTAAAATGTCTCGTAACATATATTATTTTTCATCTATTTTTCGATACTTCAATTAAAGCGCAAAGTTACAAAAATAAAACGATATATTAGGGAATTATTCCAAAATCTTCACCAATTTTATATATTTCCATTATCTGTTGACGACACAAAGACATTAGTGTCGATAACTGCATAGATCATAATGATGCCTTTTCCCTTTCTGCTCTTTCTTCGCGTGCTAAACGGATTTCTTCGTTGATCTCATCAAGAGTCATTTCGGGGAACTGGCCGCTTTCAGCCATTTTGCGCATATTACGGAATGCTTCAAGACCACTCATCGGTTCTTCCTTAGGGGTGGCTTTGATTTCAAAGGGGATACCACGGGTCTTTACTGCAGCATTTACAAACACGTTGATGGCGGTGTTGACGCTCATTCCTATCTCGTTACACAGCTCGTTGAACTGCTTCTTCAGTTCAGAGTCCATACGGACGGTCATTGATACTTGTGCCATAATCCTATTTGTTTTATTGCTGCAAATATACACATTTTATTTCATTCTGGTATCATTATGACGTAATTATTTTAATATTTAATATTTCCCACACTACATTGTACTCATGACAGTTATGACAGATGACAGTTATTTGAATTTGAAAGATAGAGAAGATAGTATTATATATATTTATAAATATATATAATACTAATTCAGAATACACTTACTTTCTCAAAAACTGTCATTTGTCATCTGTCACCACTGAATCACCAATAATCCCCCACCCTGCCCGAAATCGACGAAAAGTAATCTTCGAGGCCCGAAAATTACGGATTTGAGGGGCGTGTATTACGTTTCGTTCAAATTCAGCGATTTTGTGCTGAAAATCGGCTCAATTGGAGGGGCAAAATTTGGAAGCGCGCAAAAAATGTCGTACCTTTGCAGAGCATTAGGGAAATGACAAGGCGCCAGTTCAGACCCCTAATCCCCTAACTTAGGGGACTTGCACAAAAGCGGGATTCGGCCACCCGATGCAGATGGTCGAAATTAAGTCTAATACCATGTAAAAACACATTTAAGCACTATGGCAAAGATTTTGTATGAAGTAAAACAGAACAAGAACCAGTTTAACACAGGTTATGGCAAGTGGTACGCAAAGGTGAAGGCACTGGAGACGCTGAACACGCGCAAGTTGGCCAACCACATCTCAGAGCACGGCTCGATCTACACCCCCGACGTGGTCTATGGCGTGCTGGAGAAATTCCGCAGCTGTCTCGTAGAGATGCTCCTGGAGTCGAAGAAGGTGAAGATTGAGGGCCTCGGCACTTTCTACACTACGCTAGAGAACCAGAAGAGCGGTGCCAACAAGAAGGAGGATTACAACCCCAACAAGCACATGAAGGCGCTGCACATCCGATTCCTGCCCGAGCAGACCACCGAGGAGAACATCTCCAGCCGTGAGTTCATCAAGCAGGCCGAGTTCGTCAACGTGGACAGCCTTCTGAAGGCTGAGGATGAGAACGGCAGCGGTTCGGATTCCAACGATCACAACGATGTGCCTCCGGTGATTAATCCTTAAGCTCGGAATGACAAATTAACATGTCTAACCGTTATTCTGTATTTACTATGAACAAGAAAGAAACTGCAAAGTTTATCATTCAAATCATCGCAGCGATCGCATCTGCGATTCTGACTGCACTCGGAACTACCTCGTGTATAGGCCACGGCCCGAGTATGCTCTGACTACAGCACGACAGAACAAAAGAAGAAGGCTGGCAGCACTCACAGAAGTCGCTGCCAGTTTTTTTATACCGAATCGACCACACGCAGGTGTTCGAGTCTTCACATTCAATGTCAAGGAATGATACAAATATCGCAGGCGATATATTGTTAAAGTCTCTTAAAGTTTTCAATAAATCGCTTGCGATATAAAACTTTCTTCTTACCTTTGCACCGACAAAAGTCGCAAACGATATATTTAGAGTCCCTTGATAAGGGACGGCTATCGCTCGGCATCCCGCAGGGTGACGCTTGCTACCATTGGGACGCAAGAATGCAGGGATTCAATATTAATAAAATAAATAAGGTATGCAAAAGATTTATGATTTCAAAGCTTTTTCAAGCAGAGGTAAGGAGATTGATTTCTCACAGTTTCAGGGTAAGGTATTGCTGATTGTGAACACAGCCAGCAAGTGTGGATTCACCCCTCAGTTCGCAGGACTGGAGGAGCTGAACCAGAAGTATAAGGACAAGGGGCTCGTCATCATCGGCTTCCCCTGCAACCAGTTCAAGGAGCAGGACCCCGAGGGCGATGAAAAGATTGAGGAGTTCTGCCAGGTGAACTATGGCGTGACCTTCCAGATTATGAGAAAGGGTGATGTTAACGGTAAAGAAGCCCAGCCCATCTTCGAGTATCTGAAGGCACAGGCACCCACCGAGGAATACAAGGGACTGAAGGCAAAGGCTACCCGCACCCTGCTGAAGACCCTGAGCAAGAGTGTTGAGAAGGACAGCGACATTCTGTGGAACTTCACCAAATTCCTGATCTCAAAGGATGGTGAGACCATCAAGCGCTTTGCGCCAACCGCAGAGCCCAAAGACTTCGAGAAGGACATTGAGGAAATGCTCGGCTAACAAATAATCGACAATTATGCACGCAGAATTACAGCTTGACAACCAGATCTGTTTCCGACTATATACGGCGGCACGTCTCATTACGCAGGCCTACACGCCAATGCTGACAGAGCTGGGTATCACCTACCCGCAGTACCTCGTTCTGATGGTGCTGTGGGAGAAAGACTGCCAACCCGTGAACGACATTGCCCACAGGCTGATGCTTGAAACCAACACTGTTACTCCCCTACTCCAGCGCATGGAGAAACTGGGCATTGTCAGCCGCAAGAAGGGCGAACAGGACAAACGTCAGCAGATAGTCAGCCTCACTGAGAAAGGTCGCGATATGGAGGAACAAGCCTACAAGCTCATCCCTGCAGGCATGGGTGAAAAGCTGAAAGCCTGTCCGCTCAAGATTGAAGACTATACACATCTGGCCAGTGAGTTAGACTCGATTATCGAAACATTAAAGAAATAACCTTCGAATGGGCATGAAGATTAAAGAGTGGCTGCAATCCCTTTCATTCAGGACTGGCGTTATTGTCCTGATCACCTTCGAACTCTCCAAGCACAATGGGTTCAGGCAAGACCATTCAGGAGCGTGAAGTTAAATAACGAACAGGTTTATTAGAAAATAGCAAGGAGCAGCATCCCTCGGGGTGTTGCTCTTTTTTAGGCTCAGTCCGGAAAATGGTGGATTTCAGGAAAAAGCATAAAAAAACCGCTAATCCATTATGAATCAGCGGCCAAATTTTAAGGGTGGTCGAGGTGACAGGACTCGAACCTGCGACAGCCTGGTCCCAAACCAGGAACGCTACCAACTGCGCTACACCTCGTTTTGCGGCTGCAAAGGTACACATTTTCTGCGACCCTTGCAAACTTTTCCGCAATTTATTTTGGATTTTACTTAATAATTCCTTGTTCTACGAAGATTTTCTTCAATGCAACCACAGAGCGATCAACCTGCTCTTCAGTGTGTGTTGCCATCAGGGCATAACGCACAAGCGTATCCTGAGGAGCACAAGCGGGAGGTATCACGGGGTTGATAAATACACCAGCCTTGAATGCTAATGCGGTAATGAGGAACGTCTTCTGGGCATCACGTACATAAAGCGGGATGATAGGACTCTCAGTATCTCCGATCTCAAAACCTTCCTCACGGAAACGCTTCAGGGCATAGTTGGTAACCTTCCACAGACGCTCGATACGCTCGGGCTCGTTCTGGATGATGTGAAGGGCCTCCATAGCGGCTGCAGTAGCAGCAGGCGTATTAGAAGCAGAGAAGATATAAGAGCGGCAGTTATGACGCAGGAAGTTGATAATATCCCAGTCGGCAGCGATGAATCCACCGATAGAAGCCAGTGACTTAGAGAAAGTACCCATGATGAGATCAACCTCATCGGTCAATCCGAAGTGATCGCAGACACCACGGCCCTGACGTCCGAACACACCGATACCATGAGCCTCATCGACCATGATAGAGCAGTTGTACTTGTGCTTCAGCTCTACGATGGCTGGCAGATTTGCAAGATCGCCCTCCATAGAGAACACGCCATCCACCACGATGAGTTTGATGGCCTCATAAGGCAGCTTCTGCAGCACACGCTCCAGATCCTCCATGTCGTTGTGCTTATAATGGAGCTGCTTGGCAAATGACAAGCGACGTCCGTCAACGATGGAAGCATGGTCTCTATCATCACAGATGATATAGTCGTCCTTACCGCAGATCACTGCAAGTACACCCTGGTTCACTGAGAAGCCGGTAGAGAAGCAAAGTGCCTCATCCTTTCCGATATACTCAGCGAGCTCTTTCTCCAACTGCACGTGCAAATCGAGTGTTCCGTTCAGGAAACGGCTACCAGCACAGCCAGAACCATACTTATCAAGCGCAGCCTTTGCAGCATCGATAATACGCTGATCGCCTGTAAGACCAGTGTAAGCATTCGAACCGAACATCAGCACCTTATGGCCGCCCATTTCAACTTCTGTTCCTTGTTTGCCTTCAATCGCACGGAAGTATGGATATACATCAGCCTCCATGAACTTCTGAGGTTCACGATACAGCTTGTATTTTTCAGTTAATTGTCCCATTCCTATAGAGGTAACTTTTTATTTTTTTAATTTCAGGGTGCAAAGTTACACAATTTTTATCAATTCGTGCAAGTTTTTATTAATATTTGTCGGATTTTGCTTTTTTTATTGTGAAAAAGGGCATTTCTTCAATCATTTTTTGTATATTTGCAGAAGATTATGGCAGAAAAGAAGAAGATTGTATTCATATTAAACCCTATCTCGGGTACACACTCGAAGAAAGAAATCCCCGAGATAATTGAGCGTACACTGGACCATGAACAGTTTGACGCGGAAATACGACTGACAGAATATGCAGGACATGCCTCAGAGATAGCAAGAGGCTGTGCGAATGAAGGGATTGACATCGTTGTAGCCATCGGGGGTGACGGTACGGTCAACGAGGTGGCTCGTTCGCTGGTGCACACCCAGACGGCTCTCGGTATCATTCCCTGCGGATCAGGCAACGGGCTCGCACGCCATCTCTGCGTGCCGCTCGACATCAAGAAAGCCATCCAGATTATCAATGCCTGCAAGATTGAGGCATTCGACTATGGCGTGATCAACGACCTGCCTTTCTTCTGTACCTGTGGTATGGGCTTCGATGCCTTTATCTCTCTGAAGTTTGCCGAAGCTGGCAAGCGCGGTCCGGTGACCTATCTGGAGAACGTGCTGAAAGAGGGATTGGTTTACCGCCCTGAGACCTACGAGGTAGAAGATGAGTCGGGCACCAAGCAATACAAGGCGTTTCTTATTGCCTGTGCCAATGCTTCGCAATACGGCAACAACGCCTATATCGCACCAGGTGCCACGATGCAGGATGGAGAGTTGGACGTCATCATCATGGAGCCTTTCAATGCGCTCGATGCCCCACAGGTAGCAGCCGACCTCTTTATGAAGACACTGGGTAACAACTCGAAGATCAAGACATTCAGAACGAAGCGCCTGCATATCAAGCGCAGTGAACCAGGGGCAATCCATTACGACGGCGATCCCATCATGACTGGCAGGGAGATCGACGTACATATCGAGCCTCAAGGCATCCGTATCCTGACGAATCCAGAGCAGAAAGAGGATACCTGCGAGGCCAACTTCGTGTTGAATGCCTTCAGCGATCTCTTTAATAATATAAATAATGTACGTGAGGACATCGAGAAAACAGGTCATAGGATGCTTGTCATTAATAAGGTGCTGCTCCGCAGACTCTCTAAGTTATAATGCAGGAAACATTAGTTGCGGTAACAATTCTGGCGGCTGTAGGCTATGGTTGCTGGCGTGTCTATGAGGCGTTCAGAAGAGCTGGAGATCCCTGTTATGGCTGTGCCGGATGCCCGTTAAAAGCACAGAAACAAGCTGAAAAGAAGAAAAAAGCAGATTGCTGGCATAAAAAGTAGTCTAAAAATTTGGCTATCTCGAAAATAATAGCTAACTTTGCACCCGCATTCTAGAAAAGGTTATTATAACGGTGCCTTGGATGAGTGGCTTAGTCTACGGTCTGCAAAACCGTCTACGGCAGTTCGAATCTGCCAGGCACCTCTAGAAGAAGCAAAAGGCTGATGGGGATTTCCATCAGCCTTTTTACTTTATCATTTACTCATTGTTATCTTTGAATATATCCTGAATATCACAGATTTCTTCTTCATCAAACCACTTGGAGAGTTTCTCCTTAGCCTGTTCGATGATGGAAGGATCAATGTCGGTCCACACCTTCTTCAGCACATAGATCAGAACGGCGAAGTCGTCGGTGAGACCGGCAATGGGAATGGCATCGGGTATGACATCAAGCGGACTAATCATATAACCCAAGGCACCGATGATGATGGCTTTGTCAGTCTTACTGATACGGTCGCTCTGAAGCGTGTAATAAAGGATCAGGGCAGCATACACTAGCTTGGATCCCGCTCGCTTAGCAATGCGTGAGATCTTCTCTACAAATTCCGACTGGGAGAATTTGTTGGCATAACTCATAAAATCAGGTAATTCCATAATTCTTTCTGGTTAAGTTATTTTAATATTCTGATAATTCTGATACCGGTATGGGTACTGTGCTTCTGCAGATACTGGTAGAGCGTCATGGGCTCCTCCACCACCTTCTTGTGCAGCATAGAGGCATTGAGCAGATGCAACCCGTCGGACTGCCATACGGCAAAGCCGAGATGGGCAATGTCGAGACCAGCCTTTTTACAGGTGATGGCAATGATGTCACCATCTTTTACGGCCTGACGAAGCAACGCCTGATTCTTCACCATCTGCTTCGGGATATAACGGAAACTTCCACCCGTAATGCTTTGCTCCATCTTACGGATGGCAGCCACATATTCCGGATGTTCACGAAGTGCCTTGTAGCTTTTCGGATGCTGACTCATGTAATTCACGTTCACATGCTGAACGGCAGAGAACGGCGGATTAGGCGCCTGGATCTCCCTCACGATGCCTGCTTCCGTATTCAGCGTGATCCACTCAGTAAAGTAATGGATTCGGCTGGTGTAATCATCAATCTGTCCATAACGATAACGCATGGCAGAGAGCGCATTCAGATAGTCGCGCCAAGTGAAAAGATGACGATAGACACAAAGTGTCAGCGCAGTGACTGTCTCCACAAGTGTTGTACAATCCAGTTGACGGGTATTCACCACCAGCTGTTCGCTATCATTCACTTCAAGCGTATGGGCCACATAGGGAATACCCAGAAACTTCCTTGCAAAGAAAAGCGGAAAGTTTGTGGTGCGAGGCATGCCATGCGCCTCGTCGAGCAATCGGCAGATCGTCAGACTATCACTTTGCTGATAGCATACCCCACCCTCTTCCCGGGCATATCCAAGAAGCGGCAAGATGGTCATCAGCAAGAACAGATATCGTTTCATTTCTTTTGCTTGTATTTCTTTTTTAACATAAAATTATAACCTATGTAAGCATTCAGCGAACCAAATATATTGTTGGCCCTGAAGCGCGAGGTGCGATAGTTATTTGTGCGCAGGATAGCACTCGCTCCCACATACCAGCGGGTATTGTTATACACAAGTCCGAACCGCCCCACTACATCAGGATTCACCTTACCGATATCGAAACCCTTCTTCTCATCAGCCATCTCTCCATAGCTCGTCTTATAGGCGATGGCCAGTTGTGCACTCGCGCAAAACAGCCAATTCTTGGCAAACACCCAGTTGTAGGCATAGCCGCCTGAGAGCATGAAGTCGTTATACCTGATGTGGTTAATCATCATACCACTGTCAAGCTCCACCGTCTGTCCTTTTGGCATTCTGCTTTCGAGTGCCTCCTTCAATGCCTCGTCGTCCAGGTCAAGCGTGTTATTCGTATAACCCGCACCCGCCAGCCATGAACCACAGCTAACCTTCTGGCAGGTGGACTGGCTGAAGGCAGCAGGATAGGAGAAGTGCCCATGATTAAAGATGTAATAGGCACTCACGCCAGTGATACCCAATGTCATGCCTGAAAAAGGCATATTCTCAAAGAGGTCACTATTCTGTCCCCCCAGTTTCACATCCCGTATCTTATAGTCACTACCAGACCGTCGATAGAAGATATCTATACCGATCTGTGAAGAGTAGATACTGAGATCAAACTCTTTTCGCAGTCCACCACTTCCAAAGCTCAGGTTCTTGATATCGAACGTGTATCCGAAGAAAAACCAGCGCCAACCAAAGTATGGTCCAATCTTTGTCAGACCGTCAGGAGACAGGCGGATATGCTGATTATCACTACTCAGATCGAAGCTCTCAAAGGTGCGCGTCACCTGCATCATGACAGTAAACTCATAGTGCTGAGGCTCGATATATGTATCCTCTAAGCGGTCGAAACCACGAATGGTCTTGCGGATGATGCCAATTTCGTGATGTTTCTCCAACGTATCGTTACGAAGCGAATCCTGCGCATAGATCATCGTGCATGATAACAGCGCCACTAACCCAAGGACACCTTTCTTCATTCACGCCTTAGAATTTTCCCAAGATCCGATCCATCACCCAGTTGACGGGTGTTGCCGAAACGCTTGTACAAGTGCAGACTGACAACCCTTGCAGATGCTCTATCACATTCTTGATGATCGGATACTGCACATAGGGCGGATTGGGAACCGTGATACGCTCATCTCCTTCACTGGTCTGCAAGCGAATGGGGTTATAATCGAAAACAGAGAAACTCACCTGTCCCTCTGTGCCGATAATCTCAATACAGTCTTCACGGGCACTCTCATGGGCTACATAGCACCATGAACCACTGCCAGGCAGACCGTTCTCAAATCGGAAACAAGCACTGACAGAGTCCTCTGCCTCATAAAGCCCTCCCCGATTGGCGCAGATGCCCCGGGCTTCGAGGATCACGCCGAACATATCCTGAAGGAGATCCAGCTGATGAGGTGCCATATCGTAGAAATAGCCACCACCTGCCACATCGGGTTGAAGGCGCCATGCAAGGGGCTGCCCATTCCGGATAGCCTCAGCATCAGCTGGGCGCAAAGGCTCGGTATAGCGTATCTGAACATTCAGGATCTTTCCGATCTGACCGCTTTGCACAATATCCTTCACCTTCTGGAAATAAGGCAGGTAACGGCGATAATATGCCACGAAGCAAGGAATACCGGTCTGTTCTGAGATACGGTTAATGCGGGCACAGTCTTCGTAGCTGGCTGCCAAAGGCTTCTCGACATAAACGGGTTTACCTGCCTTCATCGCCATGATGGCGTAGGTGGCATGACTCGAAGGAGGCGTAGCCACATAGACAGCATTCACGTCGGGATCATCAATCAGTTCCTGGGCATCTGTGTACCATTTACGGATGCCGTGAGTGACAGCATAAGTGCGCGCACGCTGCTCAGAACGACTCATCACAGCCTCAACAGAAGAGCCCTCAACCTCACTAAAGGCTGGGCCGCTTTTTTTCTCTGTTACCTCACCGCAACCGATGAAACCCCACTTTAACTGCTTCATATCGCAAAATTTTGCTGCAAAGATACGAAATAAAATAAAAAAAATAGTAACTTTGCACACAAAAATGAATCAGACAATGGAAAAAGACAATGAAAATATCCTTTTAAAGAGTAGGAGCAGTAGGGCTTGTATTCGTGACGGCTATCATTTCTACTTCTCAAATTTTAAACGAATTTTCAAAACCACATGGCCAATAGCTATTGTATTTGCCGTATTGTCAGCGGTTGCCTCAGCGATGCCAGTTCTCCTTGCTCCGAACCTGACTCTGGCAGGGGGATTGTTGGCAACGGTGTCCGTGTTACTGCTACTCATCGCGGGATGGCGGATACTCCGCAGGCGTCAACTCCTGGAGAAAACAGCTCGCATCCCCTTCAAATCGTGGCTACGACATACGGGCATGATACTAATTATATGTATCGTATGCTTTTTCACCATCTCAATCCTCATCATGCTCACCTCACTGCCGATGGTTATCATGATGGCAGCCAACTGGCAGAATCAGATCGGAGTACTCTCTGGTGACCCAAGTGGTATGCCCGACAACGTGAGATGGCTTACACTGGCGGTTTTCCTCATAGCAGGGTTCCTTCAGGCCTACGTCTGGCTATCGGTTATCGGCCCATTTTACTTGATGCGAGGAGCAATGATTCAAGACGAAAATGAACGACAAAAATTCAACAAGAAAGAGACATATGAAACGAATCTTATTTATAGACCGTGACGGTACTCTGATTGAGGAACCAACCGACGAGCAGATTGATAGCTTTGAGAAACTAAAGTTTGTCAAAGGGGTATTCCGGAATCTCAGTTTTATTCGTGAGAAGCTCGATTTCGAGTTTGTCATGGTCAGCAATCAAGACGGCTTGGGCACTGACTCTTTCCCTGAGGACACCTTCTGGCCCGTTCACAATTTCATTCTTCAAACACTTGCTGGAGAAGGCATCACCTTTGACGACATTCTGATAGACCCACACTTCCCTGAGGATAATGCACCTACCCGCAAACCGAATACAGGACTGGTGGAGAAGTACATCAATAATCCTGATTATGATATCACGAACAGCTATGTCATCGGAGACAGAGAAACCGACAGAACCTTTGCTCGAAACATTGGCTGTAAATCACTGATTCTGAGCGACGAGAATATCACATGGAACAAAATATCAGAGATCCTTTTTGCAGGTGAGCGCATTGCAGAAGTTAACAGAAAGACCAAAGAAACGGATATACACATCAAAGTAGATCTTGACGGCACAGGCAAGTGTGACATTCAAACAGGATTAGGTTTCTTCGACCATATGTTGGAACAGATTGGTAAGCACGGGATGATGGATCTCACGATCCACACCAAAGGCGACCTTGAGGTGGATGAACATCATACGATTGAAGACACTGCCATCGCTTTGGGAGAATGCATCCTTCAGGCATTAGGCGACAAACGAGGCATCGAACGTTACGGCTATTGCCTTCCAATGGATGACTGTCTCTGTTCTGTAGCATTAGACTTCGGAGGTCGTCCTTGGCTAGTTTGGGACGCCGAATTCAAACGCGAGAGAATCGGCGAGATGCCAACCGAAATGTTCTTACATTTCTTCAAAAGCCTTAGCGATGCTTCGAAGATGAATCTGAACATCAAAGCCGAGGGTCAGAATGAGCATCATAAGATTGAGGGAATCTTCAAGGCACTTGCCCGCTCCCTGAAAATGGCCGTTCACCGCGACATCTATCACTACGAGCTACCCTCAACGAAGGGAATGCTTTAATTGGGGCGAAAATTTGGTAGTCTCGATTTTTGTTCGTACCTTTGCAGCCCAATATATATAATAAGGTTAAGAGAAGAGATGATTACAGTAACAAATCTGCAAATACAGTTTGGTAAAAAGGTCCTATATAAGGACGTTAATCTGAAGTTTACAAGTGGCAACATCTACGGCATTATTGGTGCTAACGGTGCTGGTAAATCAACACTCCTACGCGCTATCAGCGGCGAATTGGAAGCCAACAAGGGAACTATAGAGATGCAGCCCGGTGAGCGTCTGAGCGTACTTGAACAGGACCACTTCAAATATGATGCCTACACCGTGATGGACACAGTGCTGATGGGTCATAAACCCATGTGGGATAACATGAAAGAGCGTGAGGCTCTCTACAACAAACCCGAAATGACTGAGGAAGACGGTAACCGTGCCGCAGAATTGGAAATGGCCTTTGCCGAGATGAACGGCTATGAGGCCGAGAGCGAGGCTGCCCAGTTGTTGCAGAATCTGGGTGTACAAGAGGCACAGCACTATAAGCAGATGTCGGACATTTCTAACAACGAGAAGGTACGCGTGATGCTGGCCAAAGCCCTATTCGGACACCCTG
Organism: uncultured Prevotella sp.; assembly: GCA_900315695.1. GTDB lineage: Bacteria > Bacteroidota > Bacteroidia > Bacteroidales > Bacteroidaceae > Prevotella. Next base: position 47,555 of record ONAE01000003.1, read on the forward strand.
ACAATCTGTTGCTCGATGAGCCCACCAACGATCTCGACCTCGACACGGTGCAGTGGTTGGAGGAATACCTGTCGAATCTGGAACAGTGTGTGCTCGTGGTCAGTCACGACCGCCATTTCCTTGATGCCGTTTCTACCCAAACGGTGGACATCGACTTTGGCAAGGTGACACTCTTCAGCGGAAACTACTCTTTCTGGTACGAGAGTTCTCAGTTAGCTTTGCGTCAAGCTCAGAACCAGAAGATGAAAGCAGAGGAGAAAAAGAAGCAATTGGAGGAGTTTATCCGCCGATTCTCTGCCAATGTGGCAAAGTCAAAACAGACAACCTCACGTAAGAAGATGCTGGAGAAACTTAACGTAGAGGAGATTACTCCTTCCACCCGTAAGTACCCTGGTATCATCTTCTCAATGGAACGTGAACCTGGTACACAAATACTTGAGGTAGAGGGTCTGAAAGCAGTGGATGCCGATGGCACCATACTCTTCGACAACGTAAACTTCACCATTGAGAAGGGACAAAAGACCGTATTCCTCTCACATAACCCTAAGGCAATGACTGCCCTCTTTGAGATCATCAACGGCAACCGAGAAGCGCAGGCAGGTACTTTCAAGTGGGGTGTCACTATTACGACAGCCTATCTCCCACTCGACAACACAGAATTCTTCCAGAGCGAGATGAATCTCGTGGACTGGCTCTCACAATGGGGTCCAGGCAACGAAGTGACGATGAAATCGTTCTTGGGACGTATGCTCTTCAAAGAGGAAGATGTACTGAAGCATGTGAATGTACTTTCGGGAGGCGAGAAGATGCGTTGTATGATTGCCCGCATGCAGTTGAAGAACGCGAACTGCCTGATCCTGGATACCCCCACGAATCACCTCGACCTTGAAAGTATCCAGGCATTCAACAATAACCTGATCCAGTTTAAGGGAAATATCCTCTTTGCCTCACATGACCATGAGTTTATCAACACTGTGGCTGACCGCATCATCGAACTGACGCCGAAGGGAACTATCGACAAGTTGATGACCTATGATGACTACATCTACGATGAGACCATCAAGGAACAGAAAGCCAAGATGTACAGTTAATGGCACGGTATTTGCATAGAAGACTTCAGAACGTTAAAACATAGCTATTATGACAGAAAGAGATATCAACATTGAGGGAGAGGAGACTCTAGACGAGGCTCCTGTTGACGAGACTGCCAAAGAGGCAGCTACCGAAGAAAACACATCAGAAGAGACTGCAGCGGAAACAGAAGAAGAGAAAGATCCGCTAGAAAAAGCCCAGGAGCAGATTGAGGAATTGAAGACACAGCTCCTCTATAAGGTGGCAGAGTTCGAGAACTACCGCAAGCGCACGCTGAAAGAGCGTGCAGAACTGATTTTGAACGGTGGTGAGAAGGTAATCACTGCCATCCTGCCCATCATAGATGATATGGAACGCGCCATTGAAAACGGCGCCAAGACCGATGATCCTGAAGTGCTGCGTGAAGGTATGACACTCATCCACCAAAAATTTATGAAGACACTGGAGTCACAGGGTGTGAGCAAGATCGACACAAAGGATGCCGATTTCGATACCGACGTACATGAGGCTGTGGCGATGGTGCCAGGCATGGGCGAAGACAAGAAAGGCAAGGTAATCGACTGTCTGCAGGAAGGATATAAACTGAATGATAAAGTAATTCGCCACGCAAAGGTGGCAGTAGGACAATAATATGGCACAGAAACGCGACTACTACCGATCGTAACCCCGGCGACAAAGAAGCCGAAGAGAAATTCAAGGAGGCTGCAGAGGCCTATAATGTACTGCACGACCCAAAAACACGTCAGCAGTATGACCAGTTCGGCTTCGACGGTCCGAACATGGGCAGCGGCTTCGACTTCGGAGGTTTCGGAGGTGCTTCGATGAACATGGACGACATATTCTCCATGTTCGGCGACATCTTTGGAGGCCACGGCTTCGGAGGCTTCGGCGGTGGTTCACGTCGTCCGCAGCAGCACAGGGGCAGCGACCTTCGTTTGAAGGTAAAGCTCACCTTAGAGGAAATCAACAAGGGTGTTACCAAGAAATTTAAGGTCCGTAAGGACGTACCCTGCGAGCACTGTCATGGTTCTGGTGCAGAAGACGGCAGCGGCAAGGAGACTTGTCAGACCTGTCATGGTTCTGGTGTCATCACCCATACCACCCAGAGCATCTTCGGTATGATGCAGCAGCAGAGTGTCTGCCCTGTTTGCGGTGGTGAGGGCCAGGTGATTAAGAACAAATGTCACGAATGTGGCGGCTCGGGTGTAAAGAAAGGCGAAGAAGTTGTTGAGATCAGCATTCCAGCTGGTGTTGCAGAAGGGATGGTTGTCAATGTACCAGGCAAAGGGAATGCAGGTAAGCACAATGGTATCTATGGTGATATCCAAGTATTTATCGAGGAAGAAGAGCATCAGACTTTCGTGCGCGATGGCAATGACCTGATTTACAATCTGCTACTAGATTTCCCCACAGCAGCCCTTGGAGGAGATGTAGAAATTCCTACGATTGAAGGCACTAAACTGAAGGTGAAGATGGAGAACGGTACGCAACCGGGCAAGACCATCCGCCTACGCGGCAAGGGGCTTCCTGCTGTACAGGGTTATGGCAGTGGAAGGGGCGACCTTGTGGTGAACATCAGTGTTTATGTACCTCGCACACTGAGTCGCGAAGAGAAGACCGCCCTTGAGCAATTCCGAAACAGCGACAATTTCAAGGGTGACAAGCAGACGAAGGATTCCATCTTCCAGCGATTCAAGAATTATTTTAATTAAGAATAAAAAGGAAAGAGGAACGCGGTATGACGTATCAAGAGACGTGTGAGTATCTATATAACCAATTGCCCATGTTTGAGCAACAAGGAGCCAGCGGTTACAAGGAAGGATTGGAAAACAGTCTGAAGCTCGATGATCATTTCAAACATCCACATCGCAAATATCGCACCATCCACATTGCCGGCACCAACGGCAAAGGCTCTTGTGCTCATACCTTATCCGCCATTCTACAGATGTGTGGATATAAGGTTGGACTTTACACATCCCCCCATTTGGTAGATTTCTCTGAGCGCATCCGCATCAACGGAAAACCGATTCCAGAAGAATATGTGATTGACTTTGTACAGCAAGAGAAATCATTCTTCGAACCATTGAAACCAACGTTCTTTGAACTGGTGACAGCGATGGCGTTTAAATATTTTGCAGAGAAAGACGTGGATATTGCTGTCATCGAGACGGGCATGGGTGGGCGTTTAGACTGCACAAACATTATCACTCCAGCCCTCTCCATCATCACAAACATCGGTCTTGACCACACGCAATTTTTGGGTTCCACTTTGGAACAGATCGCTATGGAGAAGGCCGGCATCATAAAGCCTCATACCCCTGTTGTCATCGGAGAAGCTACTGAGGAGACACGTCAGATCTTTGAAGTAATGGCTGCTGAAGTTGCTGCACCTATCACCTTTGCCGAAGATGCACCTGAGATTATCGGCTGTAGTTCTTCTTCCAATGGACTGACATATAACACCTTGCATGATGGAGTATTAGAAGGAGAACTTGCTGGTAGTTATCAGGAAAAGAACGCCAACACTATTCTCTGTGCCATCAGACGACTGGAGGAAATCGGGCTGATGTACCCCTTCCCTACGACGTTCGGTGAGCCATGTAAAAACAGGGAGATTAGGGAAGGATTCAAACAAGTCTGCGACCTGACAGGTCTGAAGGGGCGATGGCAAAAGGTAAAAGAACATCCGTTGACCATCTGTGATACCGGGCACAATGTTCCTGGATGGACTTATCTGAGTGAACAACTGAAAGCCGTACCCTGTAATCATCTTCATATCGTATTCGGCATGGTGGATGACAAGGACATCCAGGGCGTCTTGTCACTGCTTCCAAAGGACGCTACCTATTATTATACAAAAGCTAACAACAAGCGTGCTGTCTCAGAAGGTGTATTGAAGTTGTACGGCACAGAATTCGGACTTCAAGGCGACACCTATCCCGATGTAGCGAGTGCATACGAAGCTGCAAAAAAAACTGCCACAGAAAAAGACTTTGTGTTCATCGGAGGTAGCAGTTATGTGGTCGCAGAATTCCTAAAAAACTGCATTTAGCGTTTTTTAATACAGAAGAAACATTTTTTTTGTTGGTTTATTCGTCCATTTGCGTTTTTTTCTGTTATTTTGCAAAAAATACGTAACTTAAAACATTTAAGATATGGCAAACATAACAGAAACAGCGAATCTTTGTGGTCTGAAGAGAGAAAACTTCCAGACCACTATCAACGGTAAAAAAACCGATTTGTACATCTTGAGAAACCGTAAAGGTTATGAAGTGGCTATCTCCAATTATGGCGGTGCCATTTGTGCTATTATGGTACCAGGCAAAGACGGTAAAGTAGCTAACGTTATTCAGGGACACGACAGTATCCAGCAGCTCATGAGCGGCAACGAGCCCTACCTTTCAACACTGATTGGTCGTTGGGGAAATCGTATCTGCAAGGGACAGTTCACACTGAATGGCAAAGACTATCAGTTGGCACTCAACGACGGTCCTAACCACTTGCATGGTGGTGCCGTAGGTTTCAATGCAAAGGTATGGGATGCCCGTCAGATGGGACCTCGTGCTTTGGCACTGCACCGCATCTCTTCATACGGTGAAGAAGGTTATACTGGAGAGTTGGACGTAACTGTAGAGTTTACATTCACCGACCTCAACGAGTTGATCATCGAGTATCTGGCAACCACCAACAAGAAGACTATTGTGAACCTGACTCATCATGCATTCTTCTGTCTAGCAGGTGCTGCAGATCCTACTCCTACAATTGAGGATCAGATCTGTGAGATCAATGCAGACTTCTATCTGCCAACCGATGCCACCGCAATTCCCACAGGTGAGATCCTGAAAGTAGAAGGAACACCGTTTGACTTCCGTAAGCCAAAGACCTTCGGCAAAGAAATTAACGCCGACAACGAGCAGATCAAGTTCGGACACGGCTATGACCATAACTACGTGCTGAATAAAAAGGAAGAAGGTGAACTGAGCTTTGCTGCAAGAATCACTGAGCCAAAGAGCGGCCGTACACTCGAGTGCTATACCACCGAACCTGGTATGCAGCTTTACACAGCTAACTTCGCTACAGGCTATAAGGGCGCCAACGGTTGTACTTTCCCATATCGCTCAGCAGTATGCCTTGAGGCTCAGCACTTCCCCGACACACCAAATCGTCCTTACTTCCCAAGCGTTGTACTGAATCCTGGTCAGCGCTACAAGCAGAAGACCATCTATCGTTTCGGTGTGGTAGAATAACGAACTGATACATAAATTAGACGAATTATGACTGAAAACAAGAATGGCAAACTGATTGCCATCATTACCATGTGCTTCATCTTCGCGATGATCAGCTTTGTAACTAACATGGGTGCGCCCTTTGGCAATATCTGGGGATTCGAATACCCATTTGCGAAGGCATGGGGTAACCTGATGAACTTTGCCGCTTACCTGTTTATGGGTATTCCAGCCGGTAAGATGCTGACAAAGTATGGATACAAGAAGACTGCTCTGATAGCACTGATTGTGGGTATCGTCGGTTTGGTATTTCAATATCTGTCAAGCCTTGTTGGCGCCGGTTCATACGTGTTCACATACGACAGTATCCCCGTGGCACTCAACCTGATTATCTATCTGTTGGGTGCATTCATCTGCGGTTTCTGTGTATGTATGCTGAACACCGTTGTTAACCCAATGTTAAATCTTCTCGGAGGTGGCGGTAACAAGGGCAATCAGCTCATTCAGGTTGGCGGTACACTTAACTCACTCACTGGCACACTGACCCCGTTACTGGCAGGTATCCTCGTGGGAACTGTGACCAAAGATACGAGCATGAGTGACGTCGCCCCTCTACTGTTTATCGGTATGGCAGTTTTTGCTATCTCATTTGTGATTATCAGTCGCGTGAGCATCCCCGAGCCTACACTTGGAAAAGTTGAGCCTAAGTACGAGCGCAGTCCGCTGGCTTTCCGTCATTGTCTGCTTGGTGTCATCGCAATATTCTTTTATGTAGGTATCGAGATTGGTATCCCTATGGAATTGAACTTCTACGTGACCAAGCTTCCCTTTGAAGGTGCTGCGGCCGTTGGAGGAACATTAGCTGCAGCATATTGGCTCTTGATGATGATCGGACGAGCATGCTCAAGTGCTATCTCCGGTAAGGTTTCCACCAAATCACAACTTTCTACTGCCAGTGCGGTAGCCATCATTTTGCTGCTTATTGCAATCTTCATGCCTGAAAGCGTAACGATTTCGTTCAGCGGACATGATGTTCCGGCAAAGGCTTTCCTGATTCCTGCCTGTGGTCTTTGTACATCAGTCATGTGGGGTGGTATCTTCAACCTCTCAGTTGAAGGCTTGGGCAAGTACACCGAAGCTGCCTCAGGTTTATTCATGACGATGGTTGTGGGTGGTGGTATTATGCCATTGATTCAAGAGTCTATGGCAAATTCTGGAGGTGAGATTTTCAGCTACTGGCTCGTTATCGGCATGCTGGCTTACATCCTCTTCTATGCCCTCATCGGCAGTAAGAATGTCAATACAGATATCAAAGTAGATTAATCCTTACACATTATTATATATATATGGATATTGAATTTGTGAGAAGCCGTTTCATCAAGCACTTTGATGGAAAGACGGGTAATGTATATGCATCTCCAGGACGTATTAACCTCATTGGTGAGCATACAGACTATAATGGCGGTTTTGTGTTCCCTGGTGCAGTTGATAAAGGAGTCATGGCAGAGATGCGCGCTAATGGTACAGAAGACACTGTGATGGCTTATGCCATAGACCTTAAGGATCGCGTAGATTTCAAACTGAGCGATCCCAATGGTCCAAGGGCTTCGTGGGCTCGCTATATCTATGGCATCTCCTTAGAGATGAAAAAGCTTGGTGTACCTGTAAAGGGATTCAACATCGCCTTCGCTGGTGATGTGCCTCTTGGTGCAGGAATGTCTTCTTCTGCAGCTATGGAGAGTTGCTTTGCTTATGGTCTGAACGATATCTTCGGCGAGAACAAGGTTTCACAATGGGATATGGTACTTGCAGGACAGGCAACAGAGCACAACTACTGCGGTGTCAACTGCGGTATTATGGATCAATTCGCCTCTGTATTCGGTAAGGCAGGTTGTCTGATGCGTCTTGACTGCCGCTCTCGCGAGTTCGAGTATTTCCCATTCAAGCCAGATGGCTATCGTTTGGTATTGCTCGATTCTGTAGTGAAGCATCAGTTAGCAGGTTCACCCTACAACGATCGCCGCAACTCATGCGAAAATGTGGTTAAGCACATTCAGGCCAAGCACCCAGAGGGCAAGTTCGAAACCCTGCGTGATTGCACATGGGAACAGCTTGACGAGGTTCGTGCAGAGGTTGGTGAAGAGGACTATAAGCGTGCTAAGTTCGTACTGGGTGAAAAGGATCGTGTGTTAGCAGTATGTGACGCACTGAATGAAGGAGATTATGAGAAGGTTGGCGAGCTGATGTATCAGACGCACGAAGGTCTGTCGAAGGACTACGAGGTTTCTTGTGAGGAGCTTGACTTCTTAAATGACATCGCCAAGGAGAATGGGGTTACTGGTTCCAGAATTATGGGTGGCGGCTTTGGTGGTTGCACCATCAACCTTGTCCGCAATGATATCTATAAAAAGTTCGTTGAGGATGCAAAGGCAAAATTCAATGCGAAATATGGTCATGAACCAAAAGTCTATGATGTAGTCATTGGCGATGGTTCACGCAAGATTTGCTAACTATCAACTTTTATAAACGCCTAGTAGAGTGTTTATAAAAGTTAAATAATAGCGGTAAAGTGTAAAAAATACACCTTTACCGCTATTTTTTTTCATTTTTACTTGTTACTTCAAAAAAATAATTGTAATTTTACACCCAAATTATTAGCATAATCAAAACAACTAAAAACAAGTAAAGATGAAAGTACTAAAATCTATCTTTATGGGAATCAGTGCAGCAGCATTGTTGTTCTCATGTTCGGTTGCCCCAAAAGCACCACAACTGACAGTATCAGGACTTGACGCAGCAAAATTCGACACGACGATTCAGAACATGCCCGTCAAACTCTACACGCTAAAGAACACCAATGGGATGGAAGTATGCATCACCAACTATGGTGGACGTATTGTATCTCTTTGTGTTCCCGACAAGGACGGCAAACCGACTGATGTTGTGCTAGGTTTTGACAACATCGCCCAGTATGCCGACACCATCAACACTCCTTCTGATTACGGTTCAAGCGTTGGCCGTTATGCCAATCGTATCAAAGAAGGTAAGTTCACACTCAACGGTACAGAATATCAGTTAAAAAAGAACGATGGTCCTAATTGTCTGCATGGAGGTGGTAACACTGGTTGGATGCATCAGGTATATGAGGCAGAACAAATCGGTGATTCTATCTTGAAACTGACGATTGTAGGCAAGGACGGTGAAAACGGATTCCCAGGAAAGGTGATGGCCGTTACCACCTATAAGCTCACTTCCGACAATGTGCTGGATATGATTTGGGAAGCAGAGACAGACAAGCCAACCATTATCAATCAGACCAATCACAACTACTATAACCTGAATGGTGATTTCACCCAGCCTGGTTATGATATGGTGCTCTATGTGAATGCCGATAACTTCACACCGAGTGACAAACTGTATATTCCTACGGGTGAAATCAAGTCTGTGGAAGGTACTCCTATGGACTTCCGTACTCCACACGCTGTCGGCGACAGCATTCATTCAGACTTTGACCAGATTCAGAATGCTACGGGCTACGATCATAATTTCTGCCTGAATACATATAAGGACGGTAAGGGTGACGACACACAGGTTTGTGCAAGCCTCTACTCACCTAAGACAGGTATCTTCATGGAGATGTTCACCAACGAACCTGGTGTTCAGGTATATAGTGGAAACTTCCAGGGTGTAGGTCCAGATGCCAAGATTGCACGCAAGCACGGTCTCACCTACCCTAAGCACGTAAGCGTTTGCTTGGAGAGCCAGAAGTATCCTGATTCTCCCAACCATCCGGATTGGATACAGCCCACCCTGAATCCAGGCGAGAAATACTACAGTCATGCAGCTTACAAATTCTCTATTAAATAAAATTACTAACAACTTTTAATTTACTAAATCAATGGATTGGAATGCAACTCATTTCATTTGGCTAGACTGGACAGTTCTTGCCATTGGCATTTGTGGAGTAGTGGCTGCCGTATGGTATGCCATCTGGAAAGACAAGAAAGCCCAGCAGGGCGAAGACTCTTCGGCTTATCTCTTTGGTAAAGGTGAGCCTTGGTACGT
>ONAE01000085.1 GCA_900315695.1 uncultured Prevotella sp.
AAGCAGATTGCAAAACCGCATCTAACGGCTATGTGCAATCTGCTTTTAATGAATAATCAAGGTCGCCTCTTCAAATGGAGGACTTTTTCAGTGCCCTCCGTTTGATACGCCCCTATTTGTTATAGATTGTTAATTCCATTGCTAATTTGTTTACTTCCCGGATTGTTTTCTCATAAAGGGTAGAAACAATAAAAAATGATAGTTATGGATATATTAAAGAATCAGATTGACAAAAACAACGTTGAACAGCAGAAAGCTTTCGACTTGGTTGCAAACACTAACACTTGTCTTTTCATCACAGGAAAGGCAGGTACAGGCAAAACCACTTTTATCAAGCGCATTCAGGAAGAGATCCACAAGAACTTTCTGGTATTGGCTCCGACTGGTATAGCAGCCATTGCTGTTGGTGGTCAGACCATGCATTCCTTCTTTGGATTCCCCATGCAGGCTATGGGACCACATACTAGGTTGGATGTATTACCTGAAAAGAGAATGCTTCTTGATGAGATTGATACTATTATCGTTGACGAAGCCTCTATGGTAAGAAGCGATATGGTGGATGGTATGGATAGATATCTAAGAATGGCATTCAATACCAATATGGCTTTTGGTGGGAAGCAGGTGGTGTTTGTTGGTGACTTGTTCCAGCTTCCTCCAGTGGTAAAACAGGGCTCTGCAGATGCTGAGATGCTTCGTGACCTGTATGGTGCTGGCCTTCCTTTCTTCTATAAGGCATTTGTCCTGAAAAGAATGAACCTGCCAAAAATCGAGTTTCAGAAGGTCTATCGACAGAGCGACGAGGATTTCCTCACAATTCTGAATAAGATGCGTAATGGCGAAGTTAAGTCAGAAGATCTTGCTCTGCTCAATAAGCATGTAGGCACAGAGGAAAACAATGAGGAATTTTCTGTAACCCTCACCTCATTCAACTATATGGCAGAGAAAATCAATGAGCAGAAGCTTAATGAGATCGAAGAAGAGGAATTCATATATCAAGCAGCTATTCAGGACGATTTCAAGAAGAATGATGCTCCAGTACCGGAAGTTCTCAGGTTAAAGGTTGGTGCACAAGTAATCTTCTGCCGTAACAATCCGAATTCTGGCTATATGAATGGAACGATTGCTAAAGTCTCGGCTTTGGAAGAGAACAAGATTCTTGTCAGACTTGAAAATGGAAGCGAAATTGAAGTAAACCAAGTAAGTTGGGAAAATATCCAAAGCCAGTATAATCGTGAGACCCGCAAGATGGAATCTACTGTAATAGGCTCGTTCACTCAATATCCAATTAAGCTGGCATGGGCTATAACTATCCACAAGTCGCAGGGAATGACTTTCGATCGCATGCACTTTGATCTCTCAAGAGGTACATTCCAGGCAGGTCAGGCATATGTTGCCATCAGCCGTATGCGCTCATTAGATGGTTTGACATTAAGCCACCTTATTATGCCACATCACATCATGCAGAATCCTGAGGTTCGTGCTTTTGCCAACTCTTTCAATGACGCTCCAATGATTGATGATGAAATCGAAATTGGCAAGATGATATATAAGCATTTGGCTAAAAAAGAATATGATTTGGCTGCAAAGGTATGTTTAGAACTTGTTGTTGCTAAAACCAAGCGTAGTGATTTGAGGAATGCTGCTCTGATTGCCAAGAAGATGTTCGACATCATGCTTGATGATAGATGCTTGTTCGGAATGACAAAGAAAACTAAGTTGTTGAAAGATTGCAGTATGACTTGTAATTTCCTGAATGCTGTTATTTGTCTGTATGGCAATCGTTATGAGGAAGCTATTGGCTATGCAGATATGGTGTTAAGTAGGAAGAATTGTCTGGAAGCAATGTTCATCAAGGGGCGTTCGCTTTATGAACTTGAGAGATACGATGAGGCTTACGATGTGGTCTATCAGATCATTCACATCTCCCAGGAAGGAGAGGAAAAGAAGGCTATTGATAAGAAACTGCTCCTCTTTGAGGCAAGAGTCAATAAGAGTATAGGAAATTCTGTTCTCCCATTCTGCAAACAGCTGATTTCGCTCAATCCAGAATATGCCAATACTTACAAGATGATGAGAAATGAGCTTCATAATCGTGATATAAATCTCGACTATAATATTGACGAAGAGCATACCGATCTTCTGGAGGCTTTTAACAACAGAAACATATCCCATGATGTTTTTCAGAAGATGGTTGAGAAATGTGAAGATAAGAAAGAACTTAAGAATCTCCGTAGAATTCTTTCTAAGTTGTAAAACCTGTTTCAAGCGTATTATTCCCACGCTGGGACTAAATCAGTCCCAAATAGGGGACTATTTGCGAGCCTTAAGGAGCGTATGCTTGACATAACAAGCCAAAACAGTTCCTTTTCCCCCAAGGCGTTAACCACCGTACTACGATAATTCTTCGTCTTTCTCACAATACACTCAATCAGACTGCAGAGGAAAAAGAGATTGTTTTCCTTTAGTATCATTTTGTGTTGGACACAAAATGATTTTTTTCATTCAGAAAATTTAAAAACACTATACATTCCTACATTTCTTTATAACATATTGTGTTTTAATGGTTTAATGAATGTATAGAGACTATATAAAAACATGCAGCTATACATAATTGTAGAAAAATCAGGGCTCTTTCGAAGAAAATCTAGTATTAACTGGCTGTTTGTCAACATGTTTCGCGATTGTAATCAAAAAGGAAACAATTTGTTTCCTACGAAGAAACACTTTGTTTCCATGGTAGAAACAATTTGTTTCCATTGCTACTATAGCTATGAAACAATGTCATCTTTATGTCATAGATGACGGCTGAATCTGCCGAAAACATGCCTTTAACCCCCTCAGAATGTATAGACGGTTATTAAAATAAAGGCACTATACATTTGTTAAACAGCTTAATTTCAGTAAATTACAAAGAAAATGTAGGAATGTATAGAGAAATGCAAAAATCTGAATGAAAATTTTATGTCCAACAAGAATAACATCTTCGTTATAAATGAGAATTACAAGGCATACTAAGAAATCGGCTCTGTTTGTTAGGCGGTGCCGATTTTTTTTTGTACTTTTGCCCCATATTTTATAATAAGGTATGAAGATATTTGCTATTGGCATGAACTATGCCGCACATAATCAGGAGCTGCACGGGACGCTGAAGCGGCCTGATGAGCCTGTGATTTTTACGAAGGCCGACTCGGCGATCCTGAACCAGGGGAAGCCGTTCTTTATCCCTGACCATCTGGGGCGTATCGACTATGAGACGGAGGTGGTGGTGCGTATCTGTCGCCTGGGGAAGAATATCCCAGAGCGCTTTGCCCATCGCTACTATGATGCGTTGACTGTGGGCATCGACTTTACGGCTCGCGACCTGCAGAAGAAGGCTTCGGAGGCAGGACAGCCCTGGACCATCTGCAAGGGTTTCGACGGCTCTGCTGCCATCGGCGAGTGGGTGCCGAAGGAGAAGTTCCTCGATATCCAGCGTATCCACTTCCATCTGGATATCAACGGGAAGACCGTTCAGGAGGGTTGTACCTCGGATATGCTCTATCGGGTGGATGAGATCATCGCCTATATCTCGCAGTTCTTTACGCTGAAAACAGGCGACATCCTCTATACAGGTACGCCAGCAGGGGTGGGACCTGTTCACATCGACGACCATCTGGAAGGTTGGCTTGAGGAGCGTAAGGTGCTGGAGTTTAATTGCAAATAACGCAATAAAATGGCCTTGTGATACGTTTATAGACTGATGAAACGTATGCGAAGGCTGATAAGCTGCATGGTGATGATGTGTTTCTGCTTGGCAGCAGAGGCACAGGCGATTTTTGATCTGACGGCGAGTCAGGTCAGAATCGACTCATTATTACCCGTCTTCACCTGGCAGAAACCGTTGGGGCCTCGTTATGCTGATTCAGTCTATACCGTCAGCATCGCCTATCCGGAGTTCATCAATATGAGCGAGGCGGATATCCGTCGTTATCAGGAGATCAGCGGTAAGCCTCTGCCCACGTTGCCCACAGTGACGCAGCATGTCAGTGTGGCGCGAAAAGAAGGGCTGCTCGATGTGTCGTTTGTACCCTTGGTATATAGGAACGGCAGGTATCAGAAGCTGGTGAGTTTCATGCTCGATGTGAAGGCGAAGCCTGTTTCGCGGGCTGCAACAAGGGCAGAAGGTGAACCCTCGCGCTATGCCGAACATTCTGTGCTTCGAGAAGGAACCTGGGCGAAGATCCGCGTGCCGGCTACGGGTTTCTATCAATTATCCAACGAACTGATCAGGAAATGTGGCTTCTCTGATCCCTTGAAGGTGAAGATCTACGGCTATGGGGGCGCCTTGCAACCAGAATGCCTGACGGGTGACTACCTGAGGGAGACGGACGATCTGACGGAGGTGCCTACGTGTACGATCGGCAGTCAACGGGTGTTCTATGCCGTAGGACCAGTGAACTGGGAAACACCAGAGGCCGCCGTCCGAATCCGCAATCCCTATTCCGACTATGGTTATTATTTCCTGACGGAGAGCGATGAGGAGCCTTTGACTATCAGTGAGGAACTGCTGAAAGCTGTCTGCTATCCGAATCCCAACGACTATCATTCGCTTTACGAGGTCGATGACTATGCCTGGTATCACGGTGGGCGCCAGCTTTTTGACAAGACACTCTTTACGCTGGGTTCTCCCCAGAAATATGAGCTGATGGCTAATGGTGCTGCCGGAACCCTGACGGTAGCCCTGACTTATGATGCGGAATTTGAGGCAGCCATTGCCGTGAATGACTCCGTGGTGGGCACTGTTTCCAAGGCGCCCCGTCTTGATGACTATACAGTGGCAGACGAGGCTACATGGGATTTCTCCCTGCCTGGCACCCAAAATGGAACGAACACCATCACCATCACCCAGACGGCAGGAGAGGCATTGCGACTAGACTATCTGTCGTTAAGACTTGCCGAGCCCAAGCCACTGCCAGATCTGCAATCAGCAGAGTTGCCTTCGCCAGAATATGTATATCATATCACTAATCAGGATCATCATGCCGACGAGGCTGTGGATATGGTGATCATCATCCCCACCTATCAGGCTCAGTTGTCACAGGCAGAACGCATCAAGGCCTATCATGAGCAGCAGGATGGTCTGCGGGTAAGGATCGTACCTGCCGATGAGCTGATCAATGAGTTCTCCAGCGGAACGCCCGATGCCACAGCCTATCGCCGTTATATGAAGATGCTCTACGATCGGGCTGAGACGAAAGCGGACATGCCTAAATATCTGTTACTCTTAGGTGATGGAGCCTGGGATAACCGGATGCGCTGTAGTGAGTGGAAAGGTTATGATCCAGATGATTTCCTGCTCTGTTATGAGAGTGAGAACTCCTTCAGTCATGTGAACTGTTATGTGAGTGACGACTTCTTCTGTCTGCTCGACGATGAGGAACAGATTCAGGAGGAGCAGAACGGCAGGAACGTCTATCTGGGAAAGCCTGATGTGGCTGTTGGCCGCCTGCCTGCCAGAACGGCGGAAGAGGCACAGGTGCTGACTGACAAGCTGCTCGACTATGCCAACAATACGTATGCCGGCTCTTGGCAGAACACCATCTGTATGATGGGTGATGACGGCAATGACAATACGCACATGGCAGCTGCCGACAAGGTGGCAAACCTCATAGAGACAAATCATCCTTCTTATCTGATAAAGAAGATCTATTGGGATGCCTATCAGCGCGTACCTTCTTCTACAGGGTATTCCTATCCGGATGTCACCCGTCTGATCAAGGAACAGATGACGGCAGGAGCACTGATGATGAACTACTGCGGTCACGGTGCCCCTTATGCTTTCTCGCATGAACTGGTGATGCAACTGAAAGATTTCGAGACTTCCACCACAGATCATCTCCCGCTTTGGGTGACGGCCTCGTGCGATATCATGCCCTTCGACGGACAGGAAGAGAATATCGGTGAGACGGTGATGCTGAACCCAAAGGGTGGGGGCGTGGCCTTTTTTGGAACTACCCGAACAGTGTATGCCAGCTATAACGAGCAGATGAACACCACCTTTACGGGCTATGTGCTGGAGCCAGGCTATACCATCGGTGAGGCAGTGCGCCAGGCAAAGTGCGATCTCGTGGAACAAGGACGTGACACGTCGCCCAACAAACTGCAATACACGCTTTTGGGAGATCCAGCCTTGAAGTTGGCCTGTCCGCAGCCCGACATCGTGATCGACAGCATCAACGGACAGTCTGCCGGTTCTGTCACCCAACTCTCTGCTGGCTCCGTCGTGAAGGTGCAAGGTCATGTTGCGTCCAGTGCCCCATTCGATGGTGTGGTGACGGCTACGGTACAGGATGCTAAGGAGACAATCGTCTGTAGGCTTAACGATGAGTCGGAGGCAGAACAGCCGTTTGTCTATGAGGACCGCACGCGGATGCTCTATCAGGGGTCTAATTCCGTGCGTAACGGCAGGTTCGACTTCACCTTTGCCGTGCCTAAGGATATCAGCTATGACGATGGCAACGGACTGATGACGCTCTATGCCATCAGTAAAGATACCCAGCAACGCTATCATGGTACGAATGACAGTTTTACATTGAATGGCAGCAGTGCGGCTCAGACAGATTCCATCGGACCTTCGATCTTCTGCTATCTGAATTCAAAGTCGTTTACGAATGGTGGTACGGTGAATACTACCCCATATTTCTGCGCCGAGCTCTATGACGATAGCGGTATCAATGCCTCAGGCAGTTCCGTAGGACATGACCTGGAACTTGTGATTGACGATGATCCGACGAAGACCTATAATCTGAACAGCTACTTCAACTACGACTTCGGCGATTATCGCAGTGGTACCGTAGGCTTTATTCTGCCAGAACTGACCTCAGGCCGTCATAAACTGCGTTTCAGGGCCTGGGATGTGCTGAATAACTCTTCTACCTCAGAGCTGGTGTTCAATGTCGATCAGGCTGGTAGCGATGGTATCAGTGTGATCTGTACGAAGAATCCCGCTACGACTTCCACGTCGTTTATCATCAACCATGATCGCAGCAGCAATATGGTGGATATGACGCTTGACGTCTTCGACATGTCAGGGCGTCAGTTGTGGAAATTGATGAAGAGTGGTATCCCGTCGGATGGAACTTTTACGATCGATTGGGATTTGTCAATCGATGGTGGCAGCAGACTGATGACGGGCGTCTATATCTACCGTATCCAGGTAGAAGGCAATGGCGGTCTCAGTGCCACCTATACTAATAAATTGATTGTTCTAAACAATAATTAGAGTCAACGGAACGTTATATTAAAGCAAAAGGAGAAAATCAGAAGAATGAATAGGAGTCAGATATATCGAGAGGTGACAGGGTGGGTAAAATGGTTTTTGCCTTTTTACCTTCTTGTCTTTTTACCTTTGGGGGCCTCTGCACAGGACGATAAGGCCATCATGTTTAATCCTGTGGAGCATGCGGTGATCTCGCAGACCATTGCCCCAGATGCCCGTGGTGCAGGTATGGGTGATGTGGGTGTCGCCACCGATCCTGATGTGAGTTCACAGTACTGGAATCCTGCCAAATATCCGTTCTGTATCAGTCGTGCGGGCATTGCCCTGAACTATACCCCCTGGCTGCGCAAGTTGGTAAATGATATTGATCTGGCTTATGTGTCTGGCTATTATCGCATAGGCGACTACTCGGCCATCAGTGCTTCGCTGCGTTATTTCTCCTTGGGTGAAGTGTTTGTTGACGACGGCATGACGGTGAAACCTTATGAGATGTCTATCGATCTGGCTTATTCGATGATGCTGAGTGAGAAACTGTCTTTGGCAGCAGCCATCCGCTGGATCCACAGTGATCTGCGTTATGACTATAGCGAGGATTCAAAACCGGCATCTGCTTTTGCGGCAGATCTGGCAATGTATTATAATAACTATGTGATGCTGGGCAGCCGTGAGTGTCAGTTAGGTCTTGGTGTGAACATCTCGAACATCGGTAGTAAGATCTCTTATTATGGTGATGATGAGAGTCAGTTCCTGCCTGCCAATTTACGTCTGGGTGCTTCGCTGATGGTTCCCATCGACGACTATAACCGCTTCTCTATTGCTGCTGACCTCAATAAGTTGCTGGTACCCACCGTGCCAAAGCAGATGGAGGGCGAGTCGAACAGCGATTATCAGGAGCGTGTGCGCCGTGAATATAGTGATGTGAGTTCCATCAGTGGTATCTTCAAGAGTTTCACTGATGCGCCTGGCGGATTTAAGGAAGAGTTGCAGGAGATACAATGGAGTGTGGGAGCAGAGTACGTCTATCACGATCAGTTCTCACTGCGTGCAGGTTATCATCATCAGAGTGAGTCGAAGGGTAATCTGAAGTACTTCACGGTGGGTGGCGGTTTCCGTATGAGTGTATTCTCACTTGATGTGGGTTATGTGATTGCTACTGCCCGCAGCAATCCTCTTGACCAGACATTACGCTTCTCACTGGCTTTTGATATAGACGGAATTAAGGACCTCTTCCGTAGGTGAAGAATTGAAAAATTGAAAGAATATGAAGATAAGGGTTGGAATGGGCTATGATGTCCATCAGTTAGTAGAGGGTCGCGATCTGTGGATGGGTGGCATCAAACTGGAACATAGTAAGGGATTGCTTGGCCATAGTGATGCTGACGTGCTGTTGCACGCCATTTGCGATGCGCTGCTGGGAGCGGCAAATATGCGTGACATCGGTTACCACTTTCCTGATACCGCAGCGTTTACTGACGGTATGGACAGTAAGGTCATCTTGAAAAAGACCATCGAGCTGATTGCCACCAAGGGCTATCGCCTTGGTAATATTGATGCCACCATCTGTGCCGAGCGCCCGAAGATGAATCCTCGTATCCCTGAGATGAAAGCCTGCATAGCTGAAATCTGTGGCTGTGATGTGGATGACATCTCTATCAAAGCCACAACTACCGAGAAGTTGGGCTTCACGGGACGTGAGGAGGGTATCTCAGCCTATGCAGTTTGTCTGATTGAGAAAGACTAAGCCTTTTTTTATTTTCTGAAAGGATAGTAAGTCAGTCCGATGGTCAGTGCACGGTTCTTATAGGAGTGCAACAGATCATCGGTTATACCTGTTGGCTGTCCTGCAATATCGTGGAAATCGGCATAGATATTGACGTGCTTCCCTAAACGATAAACGGAAGCCTTTCCCTATCTGCCAAACGGGTGCCAGCTTCAGTTGGTAGAAGTTGTTATAAAGACTCTCCATGTTAGGAGTGCTGCTGATATGCCGGTGGAAGAAGTTTGCACCGACAGTGAGTCGCAGCGGTCCTTTGTTCCATGTGGCTGACGTTCTGAGCCCTGTGAGGTATTCGTTAGGCGTCAGCATATCTGTGAGCCAAGTGTGGAGCAGGTTGCTTGTCAACACAAAGTTACTCGTTTGGTAGTTATAGCGTGCCTCTGCCCGCCAGGCCAGATTCGTCCTGAAGCTTGTCTTGAAGCTATTGTGGCTTTCATCATCTATATATAGGAAATCCACGATGGCTGGATTAAAATAGCTGCGGCTGAAAGTGCCCTGTACGAAATGCCTTTGATGTTTGTAGCCGATGCTGGCATGTAGGGCGTTTTCGTTACGATGGTAGGACCAGATAGAACGATCCTCGTTGTTTTCGAACTTGTTCCAGAAGTTGTTTATCCTGAAACGGTCACCAAAAGAGAGCACCCAGGGACCATGTGTGTAGTCAAGCTGAACGTAGAAGTCGTTGTTAGGGAATGGTAAACTCTGTGATTAACGAAGGGACTGTAGTGCGTATCTTATAGGCTTCGTTGGAGTTGTTGCTATAGCCCAGACCTGTCTCGATGTAGAGTACGGCTTCTTTATCGTTGAGGGTGCGCTCATATACGCCTGATATTTCTCCCCAACGTTCTAGTTCTGGCCATACCAACTGAGAAGAAGGGTCGGTGATGCGACTTTTCAAGTCACCGAAGCCCTGCTGGAATTTGAAACGCAGCTCATCACGATCGGTGGGGCGCCAGTTCACAAATACCATCGCATTCTCAATAAAACTGCGTGAGACGATGCTGCTGGGTTCCAGTCCATCGGTCTTGCCATAATTCATACTGGTTTGTACAAAACCGCGTACGGTCGCATGTTCGCCCGTACTGGCCATGTCGGCATACACTCTTCCGTTGCCATAGGTACTGCCGCTGAGGGATAATTTTCCGTCCAATCCCTTGCTGCCTTCTTTAAACTGTAGATCAATACTGCCTTTATACCCATCCATCGCGTTGTTGATGGCACCGTAGCTGCAGACGATGACCTCACTCAGATCGCAGGCCTTGATGCCTTCCAGTAGGGGCTTATAGTCAACCCCCAGCATGATGTCGTCAACTGACAGGAGATAGTCGGTAGTGATATCCTTGCCATCGGTGGAAAAGAATTCTGGGCAGATATGCAATACGTCGAGTAGGGTCATCTCGCTATCAGGATTCAACTGTTCTACATGGATAATGTATTTGTTGCCTTGATGCTCAATAATCTCATCCTGAGCACAGATCTTGCTGATG
>ONAE01000152.1 GCA_900315695.1 uncultured Prevotella sp.
TCATGGTACCGTTTGCAGCGATACGGACGGTACCGATTGCAGTGCTAGCATGGTACCGAAAACAGTGATACACTTGGTACCGATACAGCGATATCAGCACAAAACTTAAAAGCAAAATTCAAATGAAAAAGATAACTAACTATAACCCCTAACTAAATAAGAACTTTTACTGCTGCAAAGGTACGGGAATTTTGGGCTGATTCCAAGAAATTAGCCAGATTCTTGTCGAAGTTGTTGCGACAGGGGAATGAGATTGCGACAGAGTAGGGGAAGAGGGTTCGCGAGTGTCGTAAAGGGAAAACAAAAGGGGGCTTTGATGGAAGCCCCCAAATAATTTAAATTTAATTTTAATCAATAATTATCCCGTCATCACGACGGGTTCAACCAAAAACATAATTAAATTGTCATCGCTATAGCAGAGATTCTCTTGCTTAGATCCTGAAGGGCTTCACGGAATTGCTGTCTTTCGCTTTCTGTAAAGGCTGCTGTTTTGCCGTTTACGGTATTGCCATTCACTTTCTGCATGAGCCACGCACGCGATTTACCAAAGTATTTCTGGGCGATGTAACTGAGTGAGAGCGCCTTAGCCATTTCTCCCATTTTGGCGCGTATAATCATCTCGTCGCCCTCGGCAAGTACCTTTTTCATCCCTTCATCGAACTGATTGATGCCTTTCTCCAGTTCGTCTGCTGATAGTCTTACTGATGGTTCTTTTCCTTCAGTGATGTCCTCAAAATAAGCCCTAACCTTAGGGTCTTTAATGTTGTTCTTGGGATTTTCCATATTCCATTTACCTTAATAATTCTTCAATGCGCTCTATCGTTTTCACAAGTTTGTTTCTTGTGATGAGCAGTTTGTCAATCAGAGCCTGTTTCCGTTCTCTTGGTATATCCTGATGATACAAATCAGCGATAACCCTATCACAGTCTTGGAGGCATTTGCGATAGAATTCTAATCCTTCTTTTAGTTCCATACGGTTATGCCTTTAGTCCAACATGTTTGTGCTCTCTTTTGATGGGGCAAAGATACTAAACAATTGTTTAATCTCCAAAGGATTATCAGATAATCTTTTGTAATAAACAAAAGTTTAACATTTGTTAGTTCGTACATCACGATCTCGCCAGTGTTTGAATCGGTGTTGTTCATAATGATATTTTTAAGTTCGACAATAATTTGATGGTGCAAAGGTACAGCAAAAATCTGATATAACCAAATGTTTTTTGGTTTTTTTCTGGATTTTAGTGCCTAGGACAGTCCCAAATATTTAAATAGCAAAAGGGCTCGCTTCTCAGCGAACCCCTTGCTAATTCATTACTAACCTCAAATCCGCAGATTAATTTGACAATCAGAAATGTCAGAGAAATGCGGGGGTGAATCTATAGTTTCCTCTTCAAGATACGTCATTCGAGGAAATTAAACCCAATCTCCCCCTTACCCCACAAAGCGACTTGAGGCAATACGCCAAGAAACCACTAAATCATGGCATTATCCGAAATCCAACTTGGCATAGGCTTGATTACTGGTGTAAATATTCAGGACATTTTGCCTTGCGGCTTTGATCCATTTAGCCGCTACAGAGACAAACTTGAATACGAATGTCTTGATTCTGCTTGTAGGCTTCAGCCCGAAGTCAGAGACCTTGAGCTTAGAGAAGATGTATTTGTAGAAGTTGTAGATGAGTGCTGTCAACAAGAGGAAAGCTGCATTCTGTGACATGAAAGACTTTGGAAGGTGGCTCCATCCGAATCCATTGTTCATTTCATCGAAGATTCTCTCCTTGCCTCCTCTCCGGTTATAGAAATCCACAATCTCCCTGACCGAGGAAGAATGGTCGTTGGTTAGTATGCATCTATAGGTATATTCACCTTCCCAAAGGTCAAGGTCGCCATCGATACGTTTCTGGCGTTGGATGACAAGACGATATGCCTTGCCCTTCCATTTCTCTACCAGAATGGAGTTCAGTTCGAATTCCAGGTCATTGATCACTTCCTTCTTCCAGCCTCGCAGCGCAAAGATGTCGTCATAGAGAGAGGGGCATCGGTTGGCGCGGATATAGAAATGCTTGCAATGCTTCTCTACCATCTTGACAATCTCCTCTGAACAGGATCCACAATCCATCCTCGCTCGATTGATTTTCAATCCTTTGTCTTCTAGGCCGAGAAACATTCTTTCCAAAGTGTCCTGCTGATGGAACCGCACGTTGGTATTGCCATCACGATTCTCGACTCCGACAATCATGTTATTGATTACGGCAATGCCGGGACCATATCCCTTGAAATGTTTGTAGGTAGTTTTCGCATCATACTTTTCTGTCTCGATGAACTGATGGTCGAAATCAAAGTCATACTCGCCACCCTTTGTCAAATGTCCTGTTGTCAGCAATGCTTCCAAGAGCAGATTATTTAGCTTCTCTGCCTTGTTGAACTCATAAGTCTTGCCATTGTCTGAAGTGTAGGAGACATTGCCTTCGGTTAGTTCTTCAATTGCGCGTAGTATCGTGTCCGAACTGCAAGTACGGAGTTTGGGATGCTGGGACACACAAGGTATAATGTGTTTGCTGAGGTCTTCGATGCAGGTACCGCCACAGAAGTACACGCACATCAGCGAGCGGATGATTTCGCTGTACTGATAGCCGAAAAGTTTGCATCTAAAACCGAGTGTCGAGTCAACAATTCCGCTCAAAACTCGGTTAAATTCGTCCATAATTGGAAAAATTCCACCAAAAGGTGTGATTTTCTCAGATTTTATTTGTATCTTTGCCATGTCAATGCAGATTTTTATCTTGTTTGTTTTGCAGCACTAAGATAAGTGAAAAATCTGACATGGCAAAATCCTGAGCCGCTCGGCTTTGCCGCTTCGCGCGTCGAAGAACTTTTTGTTGCTCAGGATATCTCGCTTCTATGGCTCTGCTCTCAGCATTGCCAATCGTCGCACAGAACACCTCATCGGGTGGTTATCCCATCACCCCAGTACCTTTTACCTCGGTAAAGATCACCCCTCAGACCTTCTGGGGTCAGCGTCTTGATGCCAGCCGTGAGACCACCGTACCTCTCGCTTTCTCTAAGTGCGAAGAGACGGGTCGTTACCGCAACTTCGAGATTGCAGCACAGCACCTGCAGGGTGTCAACACCGATACCGTTACCGTCGGCGGACTTGCTTTCGACGATACCGATGTCTATAAGACCATCGAAGGCTGCTCATACCTCTTGCAGACCTTCCCTAACCTGAAACTGGCCATCGAGCGCCATGGTCATACAGATATCGTCCCTGCTCAGCAGTACATGGACAGTGTCCTGGCCATCGTCAAGGCAGCTCAGGAACCTGACGGCTATCTCTATACCAGTCGTACCATGAACCCTAAACACCCTCATGAGTGGGCAGGTGAGCATCGTTGGGAACTCGTAGAGGATCTCAGTCATGAGTTCTACGATCTCGGTCACATGGTCGAAGGCGCCATCGCTCACTATCAGGCTACCGGCAAACGCACGTTCCTCGACATTGCCCGTGGTTATGCCGACTGTGTCTGCCGTGAAATCGGTGAGGGTAACGATCAGGTAGTACGTGTTCCTGGACATCAGATTGCCGAGATGGCTCTGGCCAAGTTGTATCTGGTTACTGGCGAGAAGAAGTATCTCGATCAGGCTAAGTTCTTCCTCGACAAGCGTGGCTATACCACCCGCACTGATGAGTACAGTCAGGCGCATAAGCCTGTCATTGAGCAAGATGAGGCTGTAGGTCACGCCGTACGTGCTTCTTATATGTATGCAGGTATGGCCGATGTTGCCGCTCTTACTGGCGATACTGCTTATATCAACGCCATCGACCGTATCTGGAGCAACATCGTCGAGAAGAAGTATTACATCACCGGTGGTATTGGTGCCACCTCTAACGGTGAGGCTTTCGGCGAGAACTATGAGCTGCCTAACATGTCGGCTTACTGCGAGACCTGTGCAGCCATCGGTAACGTGTATGTCAACTACCGTCTCTTCCTCCTCCATGGTGAGTCAAAGTATTATGATGTGCTTGAGCGTTCACTTTACAACGGTCTTATCTCAGGCGTTTCGCTCGATGGTGGCGGTTTCTTCTATCCAAACCCATTGGAGAGCATCGGCCAGCACCAGCGTCAGCCTTGGTTCGGTTGCGCCTGTTGCCCAAGCAACATCTGCCGCTTCATCCCTTCGCTCCCAGGTTACATCTATGCAGTGAAGGATAACAACCTCTTTGTCAACCTCTTCATGGGCAATACCGCAGAGCTTCGTGTAGCTAACCGCAAGCTTACCCTTGAGCAGCAGACCGGTTATCCTTACGATGGTGACATCCAGCTCACTGTCAAGAAGGGTAGTGCTCCATTTGCCATGAACATCCGCATCCCAGGTTGGGTACGTGGCGATGTAGTGCCAAGCGACCTCTATACCTATGTCGATGGCAAGCGCCTCGGTTACTCTGTTTCAGTCAATGGCACTCCTGTAGAGAGCAAGGTCAATGAGGCAGGTTATCTGGTGATCGACCGCAAGTGGAAGGCTGGCGACAAGGTGCAGATTCACTTCGACATGGAGCCACGTGTAGTACGTGCCAATGCCAAGGTAGAGGCTGACCGTGGTCGTATCAGCGTAGAGCGTGGTCCGCTGGTATATTGTGCAGAGTTCTGCGACAATGAAGGCTTCGACGTTCGTAGCATCCTCGTCAACCAGAATCCTCAGTTCATCGTTGGCAGCAAGGATCTTACCTATAAGAAGGACGGTAAGGATTACGCCTTCCCTATCACTACCCTCACTACCGATGCTCAGGTGCTGAAGTTCAATGATGAAGGTGCACTTGAGACTCGTTCCGTCAAGGTCAACCTCATTCCTTATTATGCTTGGAACCACCGTGGTTCTGGTTCTATGGCCGTATGGTTGCCACAGGAGCTTCGTGCTCATTGCTCTGCACAAGTTTCACCTAAGCTCAGAACAGGATATGCCAATCCTATTCTTGACCATGTGTTTACTGCCGACCCCACAGCAGTGGAGTTTGG
>ONAE01000092.1:0-524 GCA_900315695.1 uncultured Prevotella sp.
ACGGGGTGCGAAATCCTTAACTTTCAGCACAACTGGTGTTACATTCTCTGCCATATCTTGTTTCCTTTCTATTCTTTAATTGTTAATACTTGAATGTTTCTACTCTTTTACTCTTGCATTATGCCCATGCGTTCTCGAACTTCACTGAGCCGACCTCAATGTTCTGACAAGAGATGAGGATCTCCTCGTAGTGGCCTTCCTTATCTGCCCAGTTTTCCTCGAAATCTACACAGTAGGCGCCTGTGAACTTGATGGTCTTCATCACTTTCAGGGTCTTGGTCTCAAGGAACTGGATCTCACCGTCCTTCTTCAGGAAGCGGTCACACATCCATGCCATCAGCTCGGGGGTGCCGTCATTGAGAGCCTTCACGCGTACTCGGAGCATCTGGAAGCGGGGGATACCTGTCATCTGTCCCTCACGATCAGTCTCCTGATCAAACTCATAGGATACCATCTGAACTTCACGATCCTTGTAATCCTGTACCTTCATTACTACTGGTGTTGTTGCCATAATTCTTTTCCTT
>ONAE01000092.1:554-9625 GCA_900315695.1 uncultured Prevotella sp.
GTCGTTTTGTTGACTTTTGACATTGCAAAGTTACGACGGATTTCGTCACGTTCCAAACTTTTTTGTGTTTTTCATTCACGATTGTAGCGACACCAAAACAATTTCGCGACAGAGTAGGGGAATAGGGGTTAGTGCGTGTCGTAAAAGGCACAAAAAAAACAAGAGTGCCATCACGGCAGTCTTGGTTTCACTTTCTAACTAAACTTATTATCAACTATTCCTTAAATCTACGATTTGAACTTCTCTTTAATCTACTATTTCAACTATTCATTAATTCTGGTTTTGCGGGTGCAAAGGTACGGACATTTTGAAGAGAATACTAGTTTTTATATGAAAAAATTGACGTAAACGTTTGCGCGATTCAAAAATTATTTGTATCTTTGCAGCGTCCACAATTTATGAAGGATGATGGCTAACCAAAAGCGTATCTCTTTGAAGGATTTAGCGCATGAGCTGGGTGTGAGCATAGCAACTGTCAGCAGAGCCTTGCGTAACTCTCCTGAGATTGGTCAGGAGATGCAGATGAAGGTGAAGGAATTAGCTAAGCGCCTGAACTACCGCCCAAATCCTTTTGCACAGAGCCTCAGAAAAGAGGGTCCGCGCATCATTGGTGTGGTAGTGCCAAACCTGGTGACTCACTTCTACGCTGCGGTGCTCGATGGTATTGAGGACGAGGCGCGCAGGGCCGGTTATTCGGTGATCAGCTCCAATTCTCATGAGAGTTGTGAGGACGAGGTTCGAGCCATCGATAATTTCATTAATCTCCACGTGGAAGGCATCATCGCCAGTGTGTCGCAGAATACCACCGATTATTCGCATTTCGAGAAGGTCTCAAAGATGGGCATCCCGCTTGTGTTCTTTGGACGGACCTGCTTGCCCGACTTGTTCTCTTCCGTGACTGCTAATGGCGACGTGGCAGCCAAGAAGGCCACCCAGCACCTGATAGAGACAGGCAGTCGCAGGATTGCTTTTCTCGGAGGACCGAATCATCTTGATATGGTGAAGCGCCGTAAGCATGGCTATCTGGAGGCTTTGCGTGATAACCGTATCCCCATCGACAGAGAACTGGTGGTGTGTAACAGGATAGACTTCGACTTGGTTGTAGAGGCCACCAAGCAGCTTTTGCAGATTGAGAACAGACCGGATGCAATCCTGGCCGTCAATGATACCGTTACCTTCGCAGCCTTTACTGCCGTCAAGGAGATGGGACTGCGCATCCCAGAGGATGTGGCGTTGATCGGCTTTACTGACGATCAGCATGCCCGGTATGTGACCCCGCAGATGTCTGCCATAGAGGATCAGTCCTACAAGATGGGATGTGTGGCCTATGACCTGTTGCAGAAGAGTATCAGTGGAGACCCTAATAAGTATAAAAAGATCGTGCCCCAGAAGCTCGTGATCAGGGGGACGTCGGATAAACATGGCTTAATGATATGAAACAGCTATTAACTCTTTTACTACTTGTATGCAGTTTGGGAATGGAAGCAGCCAACCCTTTGATTCCCGACATGAAGTTTCGCCGGCTGGATACCCGCGACGGCTTGTCAAACTCACAGATCAATGATCTTTTCCAGGATTCGAAAGGTTTTATTTGGATAGCCACGTCGTATGGACTGAACCGCTATGACGGTTACCGCTTCCGTACGTTCTATTCCGATGTCAACGATACCACCACGCTGCGCAACAACTATGTCAATGATATCTGGGAGGACTATGCCGGCAGGCTCTGGCTGAGACAGGGTATGAACTTCTGTGTGTTTGACCCCAAGACGGAAACGGCGGTGCGCACCCCCTCGACATTACTTGCCAAGATGGGAATCAAGGGCGGTCTAGACCGTGTTTACATTGATAAGCATAAGAACTTCTGGGTGAAGACATACGATGATGGTCTTTATTATTATAATCCGAAGACCAAACAGAAGACCCTGACCAAATACGGCTATTCTGAGGATGAGTTCCCGAAGGAGTTCTGGATTTCATCGTTTGCCGAATTTGATGACCTTTTGATGATGGTTTCCAGCGACGGTGATCTGATGGCTGTAGATGGAACCCAAGGCAAGGTGGTATGGAGAGATAAGCATATCCCTCAGCATGGTGGCGCGCAACAGGCTTCCTATAAGTTGTTCATTGATAATTATGATAATACCTGGGTGATATCGTCGGAAAGAACCTATATCCATCATGCGAAAGAGAATAAATGGTATGACTCCATTAATGACTTCTTTGCAGCGACGGGTATCTCTGGTCTGCCGGAGAATCTTCTGGTATGGGATGTGATCATGGATCAGCGTAATTGGCTGTGGCTGGCTACGGATCACGAGGGACTTCTCGTGGTGGATCCCCAAAATAAAGAGATCAAGCAGTTCTTGAGCAATAAGTTTGATCAGACCTCGCTCAGTGAGAATACGGTGAAAGCCCTTATGCTCGACAAGGCTGGCAACATGTGGATCGGTGCCTACAGGAATGGACTGAACCAGTATATTGAGAGCCAGGCAGGTATCAAGACCATCGAACTGGGTGATATCAACACCACCGTTGAGGGAAAAGACGGTTTCTACTGGTTGGGAACCGATAACCGTGGTATCATCAGATATAATCCTGCGACGGAAGAAAGTGAGGTCTTAGACAAGTCAACCAGCGGCTTCGCCTCTAATACGATGGTGGCGAGTTTCTGCTCACACGACGGCGCCCTCTGGTTTGGTACTTATAACGGCGGTCTGATTGAGATTGATCCTGATGGCCGCGTGACCAACTATCTGGTCTCGGGTGCCGACGAAGGTTTGCTGAATAACAATATCTGGTCGGTGACAGAGGATAAGTGGGGCGACATCTGGATCGGTACGTTGGGCAGTGGCGTACAGAGGCTGAACCGTAAGACGGGCAAGTTCAAGACCTGGAATTCCTATAACACGAACCTCAATGAGAACTTCATGACGTCGGTGGGATGGATCAAGAAGGGTTGGCTGATAGCTGGACACTCTACCTATTACTCTTTGATCAACCCCGTGAATGGCAAGGTGACGAATGTAACAATCCCCAACGTGCCGGGACAGGCGCAAGCCGCACCCACTACCGTTTGTGTGCTGGAAGACAGTCGCGGACTCATCTGGCAGGGTTCGATGTCGGGCTGTTGCGTCTATGATCCGAAGACGGGCTGGCAGAAGATGCTGGATATGAACAACGGTCTGCTGGGCTCCAGTGTCGTAGGAATGGCAGAGGATCAGCGTCATACGATGTGGGTGGTAACCGAACATGGTGTCGCGAATGTCAACCCCCATAAGGAGGCCGATGGCACATGGTCGTTCATTATCCGCAATTTCACGACGAAGGACGGTCTGCAGCAGGGCCCCTATAACCATCGCTCCATCAGTGTCTGTCGTGACGGCAAGGTTCTGGTAGGTGGCTTTGGCGGTCTCGATATCATCGACCCGAAACTGTTGTCAAGCAGTGGTAATAAGGAGCGTCCTATCTTCAGCGGTCTGAAACTGTTCGGTCAGCAGGTGGAGGTCGGTATGGCATACGACGGTCATGTGATTCTTCGTGAGGCTCTTGACGTGTGCCGGAAGTTGGTGTTGAAACATGACGAGAATCAGTTCACCATCCAGTTGGCCACGGATAAAGGTGAGATGCATAACCCCTCACGGTTTGTCTATCAGTTGGAAGGTTTCAGCGACAAATGGATTAAGACCGAGGAGGTGGATCCGAACATCACCTATATGTCGCTTCATCATGGCAGCTATACCCTGCATGTGAGGATGCTGAACGAGGATGGAACGATGGGCGAATATGAGGCAACGCTGAAGATCACCATCACGCCACCGTTGATCCGTAACCGCTGGCTGATGGTTGCTTTCCTGCTGGTGGTGGGTCTGTCTATTTATCTCTGGCGTCGCCGGTTCCTGAAGAAACATGCAGAGCGCGTGGAACTGGAGAATTATCGTAATGAGATTCATAAGAAGCACTGGATGAGTGCGATGCGGAGGAAGATGGCCCGGAAGAATCGTGAAGACGGTAAGACAGTTGAAGTGGATGAAACGGATGAAGCAGATAACGAGGATGTGGAAGATGCAGTGGAGCTGGATGAGGCAGAGGTTTTGGATGAGACAAAACTCGAAGAGGTTGATACTACTACTGTATATGAAGAGCTGGCGCCCGTCACGGATGGTGTGAAAGAAAAGACTGATCTGGTGCCTTTGTTCCGACAGGTGTGTGATACCATCAAGTCGTCTGGCGGCAAACCCGTCAATATCAGCTTCTTCCCGTTGGCTGATCGGTTAGAGGTGATGGGCGATCGCTCGCAGCTGAGCTATCTGCTCAAGATCCTGCTGCTTAATTCAGCCCGTTTCTCACCAGCCAACAGCGCGGTGAAGGTCTTTGTGGAGCAACAGGGTGACAATGCCGTCATCCGTGTCATTGACAAGGGTGTCGGTATTCCCGATGATGTGCTGCCCCACCTCTTTGAGAAGATTGAGAATGATAGCGAAGGTACGAACCTGCATCTGCTCGCCGAGATCGTGAATTCGCATGGCGGAACCATCAGGGGCGAAGGGAATATCGGTGGCGGTACGGTCTTCACGATCACATTGCCACTCATCCCGGAGGTGATCGAAGAGGCGGTTATAATGGATGAAGAAACATAAATTTTATTAATAACCAAAAAGAAACACGTAATGAAAAGAGTTTGTATGATGGCATCTGCATTGATGATGGCCGGTGTGGTATCGGCTGCTGTGGTGCAGACCCAGGGAGAACAGGTGACGATTCGACCTGACGGTGGACAGGCCAAGGTGATTCGTCTCGAAGTGATTAATGACAACATTATCCGAGTGAGGGCCACATCGGAGGAGGCGCTGCCTCTGAAACCGGCCTCGCTGATGATTGTGCCGCAGACGGCACCTGCCAAGAATTCCTATACCGTGAGTGAGGAGGGAGAGACGGTGGTTGTCAAGGCTAAGAATGTGAAGGCTGTCGTGTCGAAAGCTACTGGTGAGGTGACGTTCTTCGATGCTGAAGGAAATCAGCTGCTGAAAGAGGCTAAGGAAGGAAAGCTGTTTAAGGCCTTCACGGTGCCTGAGCGCGAGCTGGGTATCAAGACTGGTTTCACCGTGCCCGAGGAGGCAAAACACGGTCTGACCTGGCAGATGAAGTTCGACTCGCCTGAGGATGAGGCTTTCTATGGTCTCGGACAGCATCAGAGTGAGGAATTTAATATGAAAGGTAAGAACGAGGACCTCTTCCAGTATAACACGAAAGTGTCGGTGCCTTTTGTTCTCTCCAACAAGAACTATGGTCTGCTGTGGGACAGCTACAGCTATTGCCGCTTTGGTAATCCCAATGACTACCTGCAGCTGAATCGTGCCTTCAAACTCTATGACCGTACAGGCAAGGAAGGTCATCTGACAGGTACTTACGTGGATGCGAAAGGCAATAAACTGGTGCGCGATGAAGACAGTATCTATTATGAATATGGTACACCCGAGAAGTCAGAGATTGCGCTGAAGACTGACAATGGTGGTATCAAGAACTTCCCGAAAGGTCTTAACCTGATGGGTGCCAATGTTACCTATGAGGGTTATATCGAGCCCGAGTGCTGCGGCAAGTGTAAGGGTAAGACCCAGCTCTACCAGTTCATCCTTTATTATTCAGGCTATGTCAAGGTTTACATCGATGGCAAGGAGGTTGTGCCTGAGCGTTGGCGCACGGCTTGGAATCCTAATTCCTATAAGTTCAGCTGCGAACTCCAGAAAGGCAAGAAGGTGCAGCTCCGTATCGAGTGGCGTCCTGACGGCGGTGAGGCCTACTGCGGTCTGCGCGTTTCTGAACCACGTAACAAGGAACAGCGCGAACAACTCTCTGTCTGGAGTGAGATGGCGAAGGATATGGACTACTACTTCATCGCCGGAAAGAACTTCGACGAGGTGATTAGTGGCTATCGCACGCTGACAGGTAAGGCTTCGCTCTATCCGAAGTGGGTGCTTGGCTTCTGGCAGAGTCGTGAGCGCTATACGACCTCTGGCGAGATTGAGGACAACCTGGCTGAGTTCCGTAAGCGCCATATCCCTATTGACAACATCGTACAGGACTGGAACTACTGGCCTGAGGATCAGTGGGGCAGTCATAAGTTTGAGCCTTCGCGTTATCCGAATCCACAGGCGATGCTTGACAGCGTACACGCCATGCATGGACGTTTCATGATCAGTGTATGGCCTAAGTTCTACTGCAATACAGAGAACTATAAGGAACTTGACGCCAAGGGCTGGATGTATGTGCAGTCGCCCACCGACGATATCCACGACTGGGTGGGACCTGGCTATAAGAACGGTTTCTATGATGCCTATGATGCCGGTGCACGGAAGATGTT
This sequence comes from uncultured Prevotella sp., assembly GCA_900315695.1. GTDB lineage: Bacteria > Bacteroidota > Bacteroidia > Bacteroidales > Bacteroidaceae > Prevotella. Next base: position 6,916 of record ONAE01000092.1, read on the forward strand.
CTGGCGCCAGATGGACGAGAACCTCTATACTAAATATAATAAAAAAGGTGTAGCCGGTGTGGATGCCTGGTGGATGGATGCCTCTGAGCCCAATGTAAGAGACTGCACGCCGATGTGGTATCGCAAGGCACTCAGTGGTCCGACAGCCCTCGGTACCTCAACAGAATATTTCAATGCTTACAGCACCGTGAATGCCGATGCGATTTATAACGGTCAGCGCAGCGTGTATAAGGGACAGCCTGACGAGCCCCGTGTGTTCCTGCTCACCCGTAGCGGTTTTGCTGGCGAACAGCGTTTCTCGACGGCTACTTGGAGCGGTGACATCGGTACCCGCTGGGAGGATATGCGTGCCCAGATGACCGCTGGTCTGAACTACTCGATGTCGGGTATTCCTTTCTGGGGGATGGATCAGGGCGGTTTCTGTGTGGAGAACCGCTACGTAGCTGCCCAGCAGCTCTTCGACAAGAGTGGGGTGGAGAATGAGGATCTGAAGGAGTGGCGTGAGCTGCAGGCTCGCTGGAACCAGTTCGGTGCTTTTATTCCGTTGTTCCGTGCACATGGTCAGTGGCCATTGCGCGAGATCTGGAACATCGCTCCCGACGAGCATCCTGCCTATAAGTCATTCGTGTATTACGACAAGCTGCGCTATCGCCTCATGCCATACCTCTACTCAATGGCAGGATGGGCACATTTCAAGGATTACACGTTGATGCGTGCCCTGGTGATGGACTTCAACGGTGACAAGAACGTAGAGAACATCGGCAACCAGTGGATGTTCGGTCCGGCGCTGATGGCATGTCCCGTAGGCTACTACAAGGCTCGCAATCGCTCTGTCTATTTCCCCGAACAATGCGGATGGTATAACCTCTATACTAACGAGTATATTGCAGGCGGACAGACGCTTGTCGTTGATGCCCCGTACGAGCAGATTCCCGTCTTTGTGCGTGAGGGTGCCATCATCCCCTTCGGTCCGGAGATGGAGTGGAGCGATGAGAAGCCCGCAGAGCTGATCAACCTCTATGTCTATGCAGGCAAGGACGGCCAGTTCCAGCTCTATGAGGATGAGGGTGTGAACTATAATTATGAGAAGGGCAAGTATGCCACCATCGATATCACCTATGACGATGCCGCCAAGAAGGTGACCTTCGGTGCCCGTAAGGGTAGCTTCAATGGTATGCTGAAGAACCGTCGTTTCAATGTGGTTCTTATCTCTAAGGATGCACCAAAGCCCCTTGACCTTGAAAATCCTGAGGGCAAGCTCGTGCAGTACACTGGCAAGGCTGTCAGTGTTCAGCTATAAATAATAATAGGTGTAAAAAGAAAACCTCCTATTGGGGCCTGTCCCCAATAGGAGGTTTTCTTTGATGATGTTGTGAATTACTTGTTCTTCAGCAGGTCGCGGATCTCTGCGAGGAGCTCTTCCTGAGTAGGTCCTGCGGGTGCCTCGGGCTCGGGAGCAGGCTCTTCCTTCTTACGGTTGAGCTTGTTGATAGCCTTCAGCATCATGAAGATACAGAAAGCGATGATTATGAAGTCGAGTACATTTTGTACGAACTGTCCGTAGGCAAACACCGACGCACCAGCCTCCTGGGCCTCTGCCAGTGTCTTGTATTTCGCGTCATCGCTCAGGTTTACAAACAAGTTTGTAAAGTCGATACCGCCAGTAGCCAAGCTGATTACAGGCATGAGTACATCACCCACCAGCGAGGTTACAATCTTACCAAATGCACCGCCGATGATTACACCGACAGCCATGTCCATCACATTGCCCTTAACGGCAAACTCCTTAAACTCTTTAATAAATCCCATAATTGTAAGTGTTTAATGTTAATTATTAATGTTTATTGTATGAATTGTAATCTGCATTTAGCAATCATCAGCCTTAAATCCGTGATTTTAGAGTCTTTTCACTTTTCGCTTTTCACTTTTCACTTCTTTTTAGACTGAATTATGGTGCAAATATAGGAATTTTTTTGTAACTTTGCATCCGAAACACTAAAAAAGTGCATTTTGAGGTTGAAAAAAGTTAGTAATATTGGTATAAACCCTTTAATAATTAAGTAAAATGACAAAAGTAGCAATTAACGGTTTTGGCCGTATCGGTCGCCTCGCTTTCCGTCAGATGTTCGAGGCTGAAGGTTATGAAGTAGTAGCTATCACTGCTGAAGTATGACACTGCTCAGGGTGGTTTCTGTGGCAAGTTCGGTGAGAACAAGCACACTGTAGAGGCTGGTGAGGATTTCATTGTAGTAGATGGCAAGAAGATCACTATCTATGCTATTCCTAACGCTGCTGAGCTGCCTTGGGGTAAGTTGGATGTTGACGTAGTTCTGGAGTGCACAGGTTTCTATACATCTAAGGAGAAGGCTTCTGCTCACCTGACTGCTGGTGCTAAGAAGGTTGTTATCTCTGCTCCTGCTGGTAACGATCTGCCCACCATCGTTTACAATGTAAACCACAAGACTCTGACTCCTGCTGACACCGTTATCTCAGCTGCTTCTTGTACCACCAACTGCTTGGCTCCTATGACCAAGGCTCTGAACGACTTTGCTCCTATCCAGAGCGGTATCATGACAACTGTTCACGCTTACACTGGCGACCAGATGATTCTCGACGGTCCTCAGCGCAAGGGTGATGTTCAGCGTGCTCGTGCTGGTGCTCAGAACATCGTTCCTAACTCAACTGGTGCTGCTAAGGCTATCGGTCTCGT
>ONAE01000112.1 GCA_900315695.1 uncultured Prevotella sp.
GACGTCACCTGTTGTGAAGATCGACAAGAAAGATAATGTGATGTTTACCAACGACGGCAAGATTTTCCCCATCTACGAGGTGTCTATTGGTAAAGACGCAGTTTCGTACAAACTGCAGGATAAGAAAAAGGCGGAAGTAGAGACGATGAACAAATCTGATATATTTATGATTCGCAATTCAGACGGTACAACCACTGTTTTTACAGCTCCGCCTGTATCTCAGCAAGAGGCTCCTTCAACCCCTGTGTCCACAATTAACAATAATTTTGTTCAGTCTTCATCTTCTGTCATCTCAGAGCCCCAACAAAGCAACATTGTAGTTGATGGACAGACCATGACAGACGAACTGTTAGCCAAAAACGCTCAGACAATTGCTAACTTTAATGCGAGACAGATACCGTATGATGGTGAAGATGAAGGTAAAAGTTACAGTTATAACAAGGGAGGCATCTTGATCTATAAATATGCTTTTTCACAAAACTCAATATTAGAGAATACCGACTTGACTACTAGATATTATGTAGTGAATTTTTATACAAGCCAAGTGTTAGGCGATAAATATGTAGATGCAAAGGAACAAACAGATAGAAGAAAGACTAAAGGATGGTATCGACGCCAGGGGTTGGGTATCTCGTTAACAAACAAGACCAATCGCGTCATATTTATAGATCTTGGCAATACATATCTTTCCCAAATAGGAATATCTAAACCCTATTATGTTCCATCAGCGACTTCAGTAACAAAGGGCGTTAGTTCGGGAGTTGGTGTCAATATGGGCGCAGTAGCTGGAGCCTTAGGTGTAGGAGGAGCACTTGGTACATTGGCAAACGGTGTAAATGTAGGTGGAGGAACATCTTCGGAGACAACTCATGTTACATATTCGCAGCGTATTGTGTCAATACCGCCACGTTCAACAATCAATCTGACACCCAAAATGTTTACGGATGAATATTGTCATCAACTCGCTTTGTTTTCCATGGGCTTTCTTCACCATGATAAACAAAGAGAGTTTAGAGGAGGAATCTCTGGAAAAACTCCAGAAATATATTATGGCGAGCTTTTCGACTTACCATCAAACAATTCACCCCAACTTTCTGTATTCATTACATATGGCTTCGATGAAAATCTTAATCAAACATCAAACATAATGGCAGACTTATATCCTAGTCAGTTACTAGTTACAAATTCTGGTTTCGATCCATATTCTATGCCTTTGTATTTTAAAGGTGTGGCTACTTTCAGAAAATCATATTTGCGTGACATATTAGGCGAGTGACAAGTTGAAGAGAAACAGCGTGCCTGTCACAGTGTGAACTCATGCCTGGGGGCGCAGAGGGGACAGGTACCTTTGCGCCCTTTTCGAGGCAATCATCCAAGAAAACACTCGCAAGTTTGGTACCCCAGGCATCGACATCCATATCGGCGATTTCTTAGAAACTGATCTTTCTGCCCTCCCCCGTCCTGATGCAGTCTTCATCGGAGGTCACGGAGGTCATCTGAAGGAAATCATGGCGAAGGTGAAGACAGTGTTAACGGAGAACGGCTGTATCGTGATGAATAGCGTCAAGGCCCCTCTTGTCAAGACAGACAGTCATCAGCTATGGGACAAAGCCTGTCAGGAACTAGGCCTGAGACAAGCCCCACCCACCAGAATCATCCTCAACGACAACCACCCCATCGAGATCCTCAAAGCGACATTAAACTAACATATTTATTTACAACGGCAGCGTCCCTGTCTTCATCCAAGGAACAGCTCATTAGAGAGAAAATTTGCTAGCATTAAATGTAAAAATTGCGAGCATTAATGCTAGCGAAATTTTCATTTAACAGCACTTTATACCGCCTTTAGAACAAGATGCGAATACATCTTACAAAGTGTCTTGTTAGGCACAACGTTACTTACGACAAAAATAGAAAATTTCTACGTCACAAAATATCTATATAAGTATTATTAATTTATATTATTATTAATATAATATATATATTATATTAATAATAATATAAATCTAAATAGAATGTTAAATGACATCATAATTTTCACTTTTTGTCGTAAGTTATTTGGTTATTCCAAATATTTTTAGTACCTTTGCACTTGAAATAATAACCAATCAAATCACAAGTATGACAACAGAAAATTCAACCTACGATCGTCCACTTATCGAACAGAAACTTGAATACTACGGAAAAGAAATCCAGCACCTGATGAGCGACTACCCTTGCATGCGAGAGATCTGCAAAGGACTGGAGACAGCAGCCTACCCTGCCGCACTCTTCACTGGTGCCTGTTTCTTAGGCACATTGATGACACGATGCACCTATCGGTTCTACCATCGTCCTGAGGAGCTGCGCCGACTGAACTATGGCGTTTACATCATTGGCGACCCAGGCTCAGGCAAATCGTTCGCCACCCGTCTCTACGAGCTGTTGGCAGGTCCTATCATCCGCGTGTCAAGGGAAGGCATGAACGCCATGAACCGCTACAAGCGCAAATACAGCGAATGGGAGCACAGCGGACAGAAAGGCGACGGACCCACGAAGCCCAAGCCACTCATCCGCGTACATCCTGCACGCAACTCGAACAAGGTGTTTATCGAAGACATGAACAATGCCATTGACATCGTTGATGGTGAGGAGATGCATCTCCACATGCTCTCGTTCGATACAGAGCTCAGCAACAGCATCCGCCTTCAGAGTGAAGCGTGGAATAGCAAATGGGTCATGGAACTCAAGGCTTTCCACAACGAGGAAGATGGTGAATGCTTCGTCAACAGCCTGTTGCAGCCTTCATTTAATGTTTACTGGAACTACGTCTATACAGGCACGCCCATGGCTCTGGAGACCAAGGTAAACCAGCGCAACATCGGCACAGGCTTGGCCACGCGCCTGGCAGCCATTCCCATGCCGTCAACCCATTTCCGGATGATCAAACACGAGACACTGGAGGATGTCGGCCCAGAGCCAGAGGAGGACAAGACCCTGCGCATGTGGGCCGAGCGACTGGACAAGGAGTATGGCGAACTGCCTATTAAGAAGCTGGTGGATGAGTGTTACGACTGGACGGCACGACGGATGGAAGATGCCAAGGACAATAACTCTAAGGTCGATGAAATCCTATGCAAACGTGTGGCATATTATGGCATCAACGTCAGCGTTCCCTTCATCGTCATGCGCCACTGGGATGAGTGGAAGCAGCATCGCACACTCTCCATCGACGACACTGATCTCTATTTCTGCCAGCTGGTGTGCAACATCCAACTCTGCTGTCAGAGCTACTTCTTCGGCAACTACTGGGAGTCGTTTTTCAGAATGCAGGAACAAGGGCTCGTTGGTCCTCGACAAGAAAGGCATTACTCAAAGAAGATGAAGCTGCGCTATCGTTCACTGAGCAACGAGTTCATCACCAGCGACCTGGTCTATTACTGTGGCGTCAACCAGCGCAACGCAGAGAAGATTGTAGAGCGATGGAAGAGCGAAGGCTACATCGTCATGAAGGAATACGGCATCTACGAGAAAGTAATCCTAGACCTCATGTAGCGCCCCAATGTTCCCACACTGGGAACTACCAGGGAGAACTATCCAATCCGCCAGATTGCAGTATTCAGTCTGGCGGATTGCTGTATTCAACGAACAGTTTAGGCAAATGAGTATCGCTTACCATATTATAATAGTGTAGGCTATTCTATCTTATTTGGCAGGGATTTCAAAATTTCCTTGCCATTTTCTTTTTAGTTTCGGAAACTATCCTTACCTTTGCAGACGTTAAATCAAGTAATATGGAACCATTAATTACAATAGAGACTCTTATAACAAAAGTATTGGATGAGATTAGTCAAAAAGGATTCTCGTCTATTCAACCATTCAGTATAGGTAAGATAGAAGAACGAATGGCAGAGTTCGCCAAGATCAATGATATCATATTGGGTGGGGACGAACTATATATGAGTGCCAAACAACTTCGTCATTCCCTACGTGCTTCAAAAGAAGCAAAAGATTTAGTAGTTTCCAAAGAAGAACTCATTTCCTTTCCAGCAAGACGCTTCACAATGGAATTGTATTATGATGGAGAATGTTTTATTTATACTGATGGTAAGTCTAAGTTTATTGTGCATCCCAATTACAAAATGAAGATCAGCAGAGAGATTGTTAAAAGAGTCAACTTCATCACAGCCTCTCGACGTATTGACAAGATGGAATTCAATGGGAAACGATATATAAAAATAGGAACCGACTGCAACGATGATTGATGCAGTCGGCTTAGAGAGTGAAGGAAACCAAGCGGCAAGGTCGAATTGCTCATCATCACACAGATGCCACCGTTCCGCACATCGTGGCTCTACTTGGTCTCTCCTTTCACGCTGCAAAGATACGATGTTTTCCCATAACTTCCAAACAATTCCATTCTTTTTTCACTTTTCCCTGCCATTTTCTTTTGAGTTTCAGAAATTTTTCTTATCTTTTCTTTGCCAACTGATATTAATGTTAAACCCTATAAAACAGAATATGCCAATGAAGTAGAAAACAGAAGAAAACGCTAACCGATCTTCTAATGAGTCTCAGCCTTACGAGGTCACAGATCTCCACTTCTGCCAACTGGTATGCAACATCCACTCTGCTGCCAGAACTACTTCTTCGGCAACTACTGGGAGTCGTACTTCAGGATGCAGGAGCAGGGATTCAATGGCCCTCGACAGGAAAGGCATTACTCGAAGAAGATGAAGGTGCACTACCGTTCACTGCCCAATGAGTTCACCACCAACGACCTGGTCTATTATTGTAGCGTCAACCAGCGCAACGCTGAGAAGATCGTGGAACGATGGAAGAGCGAAGGCTACATTGTCATGAGCACCTATGGCCTCTACGAAAAAGTGATCCTCGACCTCATGTAGCGTCCCAAATGTTCCCATACCGGGAACTACCAGCGAGCAGTATTCAATCTACCAAATTGCAGTATTCAATCCCATAGATTGCAGCATTCAATGAAAAAAAAACAATAAATCCTTGGAAGTCTCAGAAAAAGTTCCTATATTTGCAAACAGTTATTTGTTATAAACTATAAGTTGAACCCTATAAACAAGACAAAAATGACAAAACTAAACGGTATTATAAATTATAATCGAACCAGCTTTATGAGAGTTGCACTGCTTCTTTTGATGGCTTGCTTTGCCAATGATATGTTTGGACAGCAGTTGTATGTCCACTATGCCACGCGAGATAATGGTAAAGATATTGTAATACCATCAGACAAAAGAACGGAAGCTAAATATTTCAGTATAAATGGAAATACAATCTATAGTTATTCATATCCATTAAAAAATGTTTGGAAACCGACATATCAGTTTAGTCATTCTAATGAATACTATTCTGTTTATTATAGAGTGGAGCCAAGTTATGATGAGGATGACAGAATCTATTTATATGAAGATGGAGATATTGGTGTGCCCTTTGGAAAATATTTATTTTTTTATACCCCCACCGATGAAAGCACTATAGCTACAAACCGTAATAACGAGTACGGGGAATCTTCTGGAGGTTACTATGATGGTGGATCCAGTTCTGGCAGTTATTCCTCTGGCAGTAGTAGTTCTGGTTCCACATATCAATCCACTCCACAGCGTTGCCCCGCTTGTAGGGGAACGGGAACTTGCTCGAACTGCCACGGCACTGGTTGGTATCAGGTATCTCATACT
>ONAE01000097.1 GCA_900315695.1 uncultured Prevotella sp.
CTGATTCCCTCTGAACTCAATGCCAAGAACAAGCGATTTATTCTCAAAGAGTTGAATGAAAAGGCTCGTTTTAGTCGCTATGAGAGCGGCTTCCTGTGGCTGAAGGATGCTGGTGTAGCCCTCCCCACTTACAATATCGAGGAGCCCAAACAGCCCTTGTTGCTTAACAAGCAGCGCAATTTGTTCAAGCTTTTCCTCAATGATGTCGGCCTCTTGGCGGCTATGTATGGCGACAATATCCAGTTGCGATTGTTGGAGAAGGACACCAATATCAACTATGGCTCTGTGTTTGAGAATCTTGTGGCTCAGGAACTCTGTGCCCACGGCTTTGGGCAGAATCATGACCTGTTCTACTTCAATAGCAAGAAGCAGGGTGAACTCGATTTCGTGGTTGAGCAGCATGGAGAGGTTTTACCTATTGAAGTGAAGTCTGGCAAGGACTATGAGCGCCATCGTGCACTCTGCAATGTGATGGCAAATGATGATTATTCCATACCAAGCGCCATCGTGCTCTGCCAGGACAATGTGCAGATTAATGATAATGTAACGTATCTGCCCATCTACATGCTAATGTTCATGCAGCACGAGCAGACGGAAGAAGTGGTTTACAAATTCCAACCAATTTAAATATGAACGATAACAATTGATTGACTGATTAGAGATAAAAATGAGAAAGGTATTACTATTGACAGTCTTGCTGATCCTGGGAGCTAATGCCTGGGCTGGTCATCACAAAAACTTCAAGACAACAGCTTATGTAATGGTTCAGGATGTGAACCGATTGGGAACCGTGAAAGAGTGGGAGGCGCTATGGCCCGACTACTTCAAGAATCTGAAACTGGACAAGGTGTATCTGGAGACCTTCCGCGACAATGTGTTTGTCGATGACAAGGCCATGCAGCAGGCCATCAAGTTCTTCAAGTCGAAAGGCGTTGAGGTGTCGGGAGGCATTACTTACAACTTCTCAGGCAGCAAGCGCCAGCGTTGGGAGAGTTTCTGCTATAGCAATCCCGAGCATCTGAAGATGATCAAGGACATCGCCGAACTGACAGCCCGCTATTTCGACGAGATCGTGCTCGACGACTATTATTTCACAAACTGCAAGTGCGACCTCTGTATCAAGGCGAAGGGTAATCGTTCGTGGGGTGATTTCAGGATGGATCTGCTCGACAAGGTCGGCAGGGAAATGATTGTAGAGCCAGCCCATCGCGTAAACCCGAAGTGTAAGGTGATTATCAAATATCCAAACTGGTATGACCATTTTCACGGTTTGGGTTTCGACCTGAAACGCGGTCCCTGGACCTTCGACGGTGTCTATACTGGCACAGAGACGCGCAACCCTGAGAGCGAACAGCATCTGCAGGCTTACGAGAGTTTCGGTATCATCCGCTATTTCGAGAATATCCGTCCACAGCACAATTTCGGCGGATGGGTTGACGCTGGCGGTGCCTGGTACCCCGAGATTTTCGCCGAACAGCTGTGGCTGACGTTGCTGGCCAAGGCTCCAGAGATCACGTTGTTCAATTTCTCGTCGATGATGTTCCCGTCGTCCCAAAAGGGCAGCAACCCTCCCACATGGGGACGTATCGCCGACGATGCCTATAACAAGATCGATCCCCTGCTCGGCAAACTGGGTACGCCCAAGGGTATCAAGGCTTACAAGCCCTTCAACTCTTCGGGCGATGACTTCCTGCATAACTATATGGGTATGGTGGGAATTCCTGTGGAGATTGTGCCTGAGTTCCCGGAGGACGAGCATCTGGTGATTCTGACGGAGTGTGCCAAGAACGACCCTGAGATTCTGTCGAAAATGAAGCGGCTGATGGAGAAAGGCGGCGACGTGATCGTCACTTCGGGCTTCTATCGTGCCATGCAGGACAAAGGTATCAAGGACATCTTCGAGATGGTGGCCACCGAGCGGAAAGCCGATATTGACACCGTGATCGTGAGCGGTGGATACGGATTCGGGCGGAATATCGGACGGACAGCCGTCAGCGTGAAGATACCCGTCTTTATGTACTTCACCAACGACTCGTGGGAGGACATCACCACGCTGTCGTATGGCAACGGCTGGCCTCTGCTCCAGCATAGCGTCTACTCACAGGGCAACATCTATGTGTGGGTGATTCCCGACAATTTCAGCCATCTGTATGCCTTGCCTGCCAATGCCCTCAACCGCCTCCGCGCCGTTATCTCCCGTTCGGCTGATGTCTATATCGAGGGACCCTCGCAGGTGGCTTTGATGACTTACAACAACGGCACCTTTGTTGTGCATTCGTTCCATCACGAGCCCGTAACCGTCAATCTGGTGACACGCAGCAAGAACGGTCTGACGGATCTGATGTCAGGCGAGGTGTTCAAGGGCGAGATAAAGCCCAGTCAGAAGATCAACGGGCGCGAATCGTTTGACACCAATGTTGTGACAGTCACCATTCCGCCGCATTCATTCCGCGGCTTCAGGATGATGTCTCAATTTTAGTATTCGTCTAACGCTCTGGTTGATGCGCTCCTCACTGATAGTACCCTTGTTGACGGCTTCGATGACAGCATCAAATGCCTCCACAAGATTCTTCGGACCCAGTACAATGTCAACCCCTGCCTGGATGCTCTTCACGGCAGCCTCGGCACTCGAGAACTGCTGAGTGATGGCACCCATCTCCATACCGTCGGTGATGATGATGTTCTGGTACCCCAGTTCGCCACGTAGCTTGTCTTGCAGGATAACCGACGACATCGTGCTGGGGATATCAGAACCCGTGACATTCGGTGCACCGATATGAGCCGTCATGATCAGCTGGCAGCCCCATTTGATGCCAGCCTTGAAGGTCACCATCTCACAATCCATCATCTCTGCCCACGTCTTCTGGGTTGAGGCGTAACCGAAGTGTGTGTCGGTCTTCGTGTCACCATGTCCGGGGAAGTGCTTGATGCAGCCTATGACACCCGCATCCTCCAGACCTTGCAGATAGTTGGTAACCATCGGTGCTGCCACCTGAGGGTCGTCACTGAAGGCACGGGGACCGATAATGATGTTGTCAGGATTGGTGTTTACATCGGCTACCGGTGCAAAGTCGATATCAAAACCGTAGTGCTTCAGATAGGTGCCGATGGTGTTGCCGCACTCGTAGGCATTGTTCGGGTCGCCCGTAGCGCCGATGGCAGACATCGACTCATACTTCTTGACGTTGAATTTGGGATTGTTGGCGAGGCGTGACACGCGACCACCTTCCTCATCGATGCAGAGTAGGGGATTGCCGTTCAGTGCCCGTATCTGGGGGATCAACTTCGCCAGCTGTGCCTCGTCGTCGATATTCCATGCATAAAGGATAAGTCCGCCGATGGGGTAGTTCGCATTCACATCGCGCATAGTCTTGTTCACCTCAAGTATCGGATTCTCCTGAAGGTCAGAATAGGCACTCCAGTGAATGGTGGTATCAAGCGTTTCCATGCGTACGAAGAACATCTGTCCCACTTTCTCGCGCAGCGTCATCTTTGAAAGTTGCGCTTCCACGTCATCCTTCTGCGAACTGGGCGTGTCGTTTTTCGAGCAGGAGGTGATTGTCAGACCGCAGGTAAGGATGGCGGTCAGCATCCACAAATTAAATCTCTTCATATTAAGTAGTTTTCTGCATGATACATATTCTGAATGCAAAAGTACGGCTTTTATTTGAATTAATCCGTAGAAATTACTAATTTTTTCTTGGCTTCATGCTTTTTTCATGTGATGTTGTATTTTCTCAAACAAGACTCCTGCCTTTTTGCCACAAACATTTAAAAAACACTCTACATACCTACATCTTCTTTATAACATCCTTATTATTAGGTTTTTACATGATGTATAGAGCTTCCTAATTTTAAGGATCTATACATCATTATGCTAAAATATAACTATTTTTAGCTTAAATTCCGATTTAAGTCACTGATTATGAATATGTTCCTTGCTTGTTCTATTAATGGAAACATTTTGTTTCTAAGTCTGAAACACCTTGTTTCATGGGAAGAAACAAAATGTTTCGATGTTATAAATGTCTATGAAACAAAGTCATCTTTCCATCGGAGATGCTATCTGAATGGGGCGAAGAAACGTCAGAAACGACTTGTAGTTCACTATTGATGTATAGACGATTATCAGTTTTATGCCTCTATACATTGTTTAACGAATTGAAATACAGTTATATACAAAGAAAATGTAGGAATGTATAGAGAAATGCAGAAATCCGAATGACTTTGACTTGGCAGCAATGTATGGAGTGAAAACAGGAAGATTGAATGAACAGGTGAAACGTAATATAGAACGATTTCCAGATGACTTCATGTTCCAATTAACAAAAGGCGAATTGGAAATTTTAAGATCACAATTTGTGATATTAAAAAAGACCGATTATCAAGAAGATGATAATTGGAAATCGCAAAATGCGACATCCAATCTTTCTGATAATCAGCACGATAGTGTTTTGATATCGCAAAATGCGACATCAAAACCTGTAGAGAGACGCGGAGGAACACAAAAGCGACCTTATGCCTTTACAGAAAATGGCGTTGCTATGCTTAGCAGCGTTTTACGCTCTCCTTTGGCTATTCAAGTAAATATAGGTATTATGCGTGCTTTTACCGAATTCCGAAAGATAGCAGCTTCATTACCTAATACTTCTGCCGATGTGGCTCAATTACGCAAGGACTTCGAAGAACTGAAACTTGATATTGAAGATATTCTGCATGATCAGAATGATATTAACGAAAACACCCGTTTACAACTTGATGCTATCAGCACAGCTTTGGCAGAACTACAAGCAGAGCATCGCCACCAGGCCAAGCGTAAGCCAATAGGATTTATACAGCCGAAAGAGGATGAAGAAGAAAAGTAATAAAATGTATAAGGTTATTCCTGATGAGCTGATAGCGGCATTACATCAAGGCCGTTTACTTATCATCTCTACAAGTAAGGCTATCAGACAATCAAAGCAAACTGCCTTAGAACGAAATAGATATATCTGCGAGATGGCTGATAAAATATTCTTTGTAGGTGTAACCTCTAAGAGTAGCTTGTGTCAACTAAAAGATGATTATAGGTCAAAGCTATATGGAGAATAATGATGAAGAGGGGTGAGAATAATAGCAACCTAACTAAATGTATGAAACTGATGCAAAGGTAAGGGGATTTTTGGCTCTTTCCAAGAAAATAGTGTGATTATTGTTGGAGTTGTTGCGACAGGTTGGTTGATTTGCGACAGAGTAGGGTGATTGGGGGTGATTGTGTCGTAATAAAGGAGCCAGGATAACAATTTGGGAAAACGGAAAAGAGGGATGCTCTTGCGAGGATCCCTCTTTTCTGTGATCTGGTTGGGACTCGAACCCAAGACCTACTGCTTAGAAGGCAGTTGCTCTATCCAGCTGAGCTACCAGACCCACTTTAATAGTGGTTTTTGATAAAATCGGGTGCAAAGGTAATTCTTTTTTCTGAGACTACAAAATAAATTCGCTATTATTCGTTTTTCAGACCAGAAATCTGATGTAGGAACGGTCGTCGAACGAGTTATTTCCTTCCACGAAGGCTTTGGTGGCCTTGAATGTTCCGATGTTCAGCGGGTCGTTCTTGCGCTGCTCTTCCAAGAGGGCTTCGGTCTCGGCGAGAGTCGGTGCCAGGAAAGGATAGCCGTCGCTGGCAAGTACGATGTCCCACGTCTGGAAGTTGAGGGTGATGACGGGTACGAGCTGCTGGGGAATCGGGAAACCGTCGATGACGGCGTAGGTGACGTTCTGATTGTTCATGGCTTCAATCATAGTGGGAATCATTGCCTCGCGGGCAGGGTCGTGAGACTGCAACAGGTCGTGCTGTGGTACGCCAGCATCGAGCAACTCGCGCACTTTCTGAGCACGCATCTCTGCCAATGGCTGCTCGTAGGGTTTAGGATTATCGTAATACTGTCCGCCTATAAGGCAATGACAGTCGCCCACAAGCCACACTTCGCGTCGGAGTCGGCTGTAGATGACGGCAGAGGCTGTGAGGCGTTCCTCGGGGTGTTCAGCCATTCGCTTCTTGGGGAATCGGAGCCAGTAGTGCTGGGCGATGGATCGGGTGATGCCTTTGCAGAACTGCTGACAGCTGATGTCGGCTGGCATGCGGCGGATGTAGCGGCTGACAAGCTGCATCGTATAGCGTCCATTGCTCATCCAGGGGCAATGGCGGTAGGGGGTCTTCGAGGTGGATCCGTCGATGACGGCGATAAAGTTATTTGTGACGACGATTCCGTCCTCGCTTTTCTTCGCGGGGCTCTTCGGAATGACGCTTTGCTCTATTATTTTCATTCTTGAAATTTGGATTGTATGATTTGGGCTGCGGCATTCCGCTGTATAGCTTCGATATGAGATCAGCCCTTCCGATGCGGCGCAGCGACTGTTCGATGTTACGGCGCTCCTCGGGTTTGTACCAGAAGAAGTACTGACGCTGGGCAAGTTTCTCTCGCGGTGTCTTGGCGGAATAGACTGGCTCTAAGGTATACGGATCGTAGCCTGTGTACCAAGTCTCGGTGGCATTGGTCATCGGCGTGGGGGTAAAATCCTGTACCTGTTCCAGATGGAAGTCGAGCTGCTTGGTGATGACGGCGAGTTCTGCCATGTCTTCCTCGTGGCAACCTGGGTGCGACGAGATGAAGTAGGGGATGATCTGCTCCCTGAGGTTCTCTTCGCGATTGATGCGGTCGAACTGGCGTTTGAACTCATAGAACTGCTGGAACGAGGGCTTGCGCATCAGGTGGAGCACACGATCGCTGGTATGCTCTGGGGCTACCTTCAGGCGCCCTGACACATGACGGGTGATAAGCTCGCGGGTGTATTCCTGGGCGGCCCGGTTAGCAGCCTCATCCTTACTTCTATATAATAACAGGTCGTAGCGCACACCACTGCCGATGAAGCTGCGCTTGATGCCTGGCAGGGCATCAACGGCATGATAGATATCGAGCAACTTGCTGTGGTTGGTGTCGAGGTTCGGACATATCTGCGGTTGGATGCAACTGGGGCGGCGGCATTTCTCACAGGCGTTCTTGTTGCGCCCCGCCATGCCGTACATATTGGCAGAGGGGCCTCCGAGGTCGGAGAGATAGCCCTTGAAATCAGGCATCTGCATCACCTGCTTCACCTCGCGGAGAATGCTCTCCTTGGAGCGGCAGGAGATAAACTTGCCCTGATGGGCAGAGATGGTGCAGAAGGCGCAACCCCCGAAACAGCCCCGATGGATATTGACGCTGTGCTTAATCATGTCGTAGGCGGGGATACGCTTACCCTTGTATTTGGGATGGGGCTGACGTGTATAGGGCAGGTCGAATGAGGCATCGAGCTCTTCGGTAGTCATAGGGGGATAGGGGGGATTCACCACCACAAACCGTCCATCGACACCTTGCAGCAGGCGCTGTGCATGCATCATGTTCGACTGTTCTTCGATATGACGGAAGTTCTCGGCTTGTGACAGTTTGTTCTTCAGACATTCCTCGTGGCTGTGGAGCACGATATCATCTTCACGGATGCCGCCAGGGATATCGTTCTTCGCAGAGAGATAGACGGTCTGCAGGATGTCGCGGGGAATCTCTGGGCTCTCTTCCAGACGACGGGCCAGTTCTACGATAGGCTTTTCGCCCATGCCGTAGATGAGCAGGTCGGCTCCCGCATCGCAGAGGATGCACTTCTGCAACCGATCCTGCCAGTAGTCGTAATGGGTGAGTCGGCGCAGTGAGGCCTCGATGCCTCCGAGGATGACGGGTACATCGGGGAAGAGCTGTTTGAGGATATTGGAATAGACGATGGTGGGGTATTCGGGGCGCATGTCGTGACGACCGTCGGGACTATAGGCATC
This sequence comes from uncultured Prevotella sp., assembly GCA_900315695.1. GTDB lineage: Bacteria > Bacteroidota > Bacteroidia > Bacteroidales > Bacteroidaceae > Prevotella. The sequence goes on from ONAE01000097.1 coordinate 7,847, forward strand.
TTCGGAACGCAGACGGCGTGCGGCGGTGTATTTGTTCACCATCGAGTCCATGCATCCCGGGGCAATGCCGAAGAACAGTCGAGGGCGCCCGAGTTTCTTGAAGTCACGGTAATCACCGTGCCAGTCGGGCTGGGGCACAATCGCCACCCGATAGCCTGCTGCCTCAAGGGTACGTCCGATGACAGCCGCACCAAACGAGGGGTGATCGATGTAGGCATCACCCGAGAATAATATCACATCGACCTCCGTCCATCCGCGGAGGTCGAGTTCTTTCTTGGTTGTCGGTAGAAAATCT
>ONAE01000009.1 GCA_900315695.1 uncultured Prevotella sp.
ACTGTCTTATGACGAATGGAAGATCGGCCTTATTCCACTTCCTTGATGTTGTTAACGAGTGCAAATATAATAATTTAATTTGAATATACAATGGAAGAAGCAGCAAGCATCATCATACATCTGGATTGTTACGATGCCATCAAGTGCCTTCCTGACGAATTAGCTGGTGTACTCTTCAAATCCATTCTCTGTTATGGAGCCTGTGGGGAGTTACCAAAGATCGATGACAAATCTTTGCTTGCATTATTCAACATGTTCAAGGCTCAAAGAGACAGAGACAAGAAAAAGTATGAACAGAAATGTGAAAAGAATCGAGAAAATGCACGTAGAAGGTATTCTTCGCAAAGCGATAACCACCCACCGGATGCCATTGCAAGCAAACGCATGCCGTCGCAGGCGAACGCAAGCATAAGTAATAATAATAGTAATCAAAAAAGTAATAGTAATAGTATTGATGATATAGCTAACGCTAATAACATCAATATGGAGTCTAACCCATCATTAATTCAATCAAATGGAATTTACGACAGTATCCCAAGAATTGGTAAACAGGAAAAAAGACAACGGGACGTACTTAGCACCGCAACTAAGGTTATCGCAGGATTTAGTTCGGCTTCGGAATGAGCCCGATAATGCAAAAAAGGTGTCGCGCCTTATGCAGAAGTACCCCACTTTTAACGAATTTGTAGTCGCCAATACTCCTTCGCGACAATTCTTTCTATGCCAAGATCCATTGCAATGCTTTTTGGATGATTCGCCATGTTTAAGATTGCTTGATATGACATACGGAATGTTTGCGTCTGCAATCTGGCTAGTTCCACAAATAGCAGATGTTAGCGTTTCTTGTGGATTAAAGGAAGATGCGAGTGAAGTCCAAATCCAGTTAGTCGCAGCAGCAATAGCAAGCAAATACAAATATCTGAGAACTGACGAAATTATGCTTTTCTTGTTCAATTTCAAGGCTGGGTTTTACGAACAATTCTATTGCTATTTCGACCCACAGACCATTATCAGAAGCATGCCAACATTTCTCCAAGAACGTACAAACATCATTGAAGAATATGACAAAGAATTGAGAAGAATCGAGGCTGAGAAGAATAGAATTCCAGGAACGCCCCTAGAAGAAATCAACAAGAATTATTTCAAAACAGAAACGCTCAACAAGTTACTTCATTTACATTTTTAGGAAATGAGACAAATGGTATTTGATTCTTCATAAAATGGGCTTGCCCAAAGATCACTATTTCTTATTGGGAAGCCTAATTCCCCCCAAAGTTCATTTTTGGGGGGCGAAGGCAACGAAATGAGCAAGCTCGAAGCTGGTTTCCACTAAGTATTAAAGTACATTTTTAAAGGAATTTGTTCACTCACCAATATAAAACAAAACAATTCTTTAGTTGTTTTGCTAATTTTCTTAAATTTTGATAGCGTTGTTACTCAACTATCACAGATATTTAGTATATTTGCATCTGCAATCCGCAAGGAACGCAAAGACATATTGCTCAATGGTCTCTCAATCACCACACGAGAAAAGAAGAGCAATACAACTGAAATTGGGACTGCTCCGCTATGGGCGCAGGCTTCCCATATCAGTTGTGGTTTGTGGTGAACCGAGAGACCTATGGCGAATGTCTGCGCCTCTTTATTTGTATATAACTAACAGTATAAACTTAAAATATTGTTGATTATGAGAGACAATAAAGTTTTTTGGGTTTTCTTAGTTGTTGTTGTGGCTATTATTATTGCCATTAGTCAGTTTGCTTCAAAAGGTGCTAAGACCACAAAGCAAGTACCAGAAACAACAGAATTAAGTCCTGTAGATTCGTGGAAAGAAGAATATGAAAGGGAACGAGCATTGGAGGATACTATCAAAGCCACGGATTATACTGATGTTTTGAAAGAGTTCTTATCAGAATATTTTGTTAGGATTGATGCTATAACAGATATCTCAATATCAAAAACTTGGGGTGATAATAATGGGAAATGGTCAGAGAATGAGGTTGAAAAAGTCAATGATGTATTCATGTATCCTTTAGACATAAGAGGTTATGTCTATGGAAAGCCAAGTCATCTTCCCAAAACAGTATCAAAAGGCGGGAAATATTATCTTTTTGTAATAGAGGGTATTGTTGCTGAGAATCAGATAAAAAGTCCATCTCTTGATAAGAATTCTGTATGTATTAGTGCACAACCTCATGCTGAGGATGTCTTTCAATTCATTTATTATAAAGGTGAAAATGTTGACTCTATTAACAATGCACATGCTGAATATGTAAAGCGAAAAGAAGCAGAAAAGAATAGAGAGGATGATACTAAGTTTAAAGTGGATGGAATAAGAGTTGTATATGATAAAATAGATGGAGCATCGTATATTTACAAATCTGACCAACAACTAACTCCTAAACAAATAATTAAGGCTATTGACAAGATTGGTCCCAATGGAATGAATATGATACAATTTAACATTGGCAGCACCCACTATGCAGACTATGTTTATTCTACTCAATGTATTATATATAAAAGTTCTCACGATATTTATAAGGTAGTGAATGGTAAGCCTGTCAGGGCGAATTGATATTTGCATTTATAAAGCATAAACTAATTGAGATATGTTAGCTTATATTATAGGATTCATAGGAATCATAGTTGTAATGTTTCTCGTTATAAATGCTAACGAAGCAAATAAGAGAAAAGAAACGCAAGAAAAAATTACATCGTTGATAAGTTCTGCACCAGAATTTAATACGACACGTAGTATCGAAATATCAGGAGACTTAGTCCTATTAATAAACGATGACGCAAAACAAATATGCATTTTGCGACCAAGCATAAAGAAAATAATAGGTTTTGATCAAGTCATTGACGTCGAGTATATTGTAAATGAGGACACTGTTGCTTCGAAATCCACACTTAACACTATTGGTCGTGCTGTTGTTGGTGGTGTTTTGGCTGGTGGAGTTGGAGCTATAGTTGGTGGACTATCCGGCAAAACAAAGACAGAAAGCAGAATTAGCAAAATCGCGGTTAAAGTTCTAATTCGAGATATTGATATCCCAGCATTGAACATCACCTATTTTGACTGTAAGACTCTGCCCGATCACAAGCCTGTTGCTCCAGATAGCATTTATTGCCAAAATGAGATCTTGATGGCACAAAATTTTGTGAATACTATTAGCGTGATAATCGAGGAAGGGAAAAGGATAGAGATTCCTAAATCTCAGGAGCAGCAAGCGTTACCAAATAACATTTCCGTTGCAGACGAAATAAAAAAGTTAGCAAACCTTAGAGATGAAGGTATTCTAACACAAGAAGAATTCGAAAAGCAAAAGACTCTACTTCTATCTTAATAAGTTGTCCCCACATTTTTTATACTACAGAGGAATTACTCTCTGTTCCAAGGGGAGTGTGAGATTATTTTTTTATAAGAGCTCGTAATTTCAACATAGCACTCTCTGGACCAAAATCTGGAGTTGCGCCAAACAGCCCTTTAAGATAATTTCTTTCAAGTTCTTTATCAAAACGGAGATTGAACTTTTCGTCTAATCGTTTAAAAGAACTTACGCCTTCTTTCGTTTTCTCCATTAGCCATATTTCATCTCTACGCAAGATGTCCTGATCCATAAGCGTGCTTTCATGAGTGGTAAAAATCAGTTGCGTAGAAATATTGTTGGCATATTTAAAAAACAAATCCATTAGTTTGCGCATTAATACTGGGTGCAAACTACGTTCCATTTCATCAATTACAAACACTTTTTCTCCTTGCATGAGATCGAGAATAAGCGGGATATAGTCGAATATGCGCTTGGTACCATCGCTCTCGTCAACAAGCGAGAAGTATTCTACTCCGTCATCATTTATTCTTTTGTGTATAGTTGTGAGCTTTCGCGCTTTTATTTCGCCTTCTGAGTAGGTAATTAGGTACAAATCATTCTCGAATCTAAGAGATCCAAAAGCATCTGCATTTGATACTTTTAACAAATCTGATCTAATTAGTTGTTGTAAATCTTGCGGTATTCCCAACTTATCAAATTCAACATCTTTAAGGTCGATTCCTTCAATTCCTGTATCAAAATAGCTTAATAACCATCCAAAACCTTCCTTTAGTTCCTCGTCATTAACAGCCTTAAGCATTCCCCCTTGCTTGTATTGCATTCCAGGAAACAGAACTTTGAGTGTATCAACAAACCAGTTTTTCACAGCAAGAAGATCCTCTATGTGAGGAACATTGGCACTCAGATTGCGACTAATTACTTCGTGAAGGAATAATTGTCGCTGAGGTATATCTTTGGTAAAATAGTCCAAATAGCGCTGATCTTTCTCTTTGGGATTCAATTTCAGAAGCTGAGGTATCTCAAATATTGATTTCTCAGTGTCCCTATCGAAAATGATATATTGGGTCTTTCTTGTAATCTGATATAACCATTCACGGGTTATCTGTTCGGCATTATAACTGAACCCATATTGGTATTTTTTACCATTACATATAATAAGATATGTGAAAGTGGTATTGCTTTTCTTTTTTTTAGATGATAAGCGAAAAGGACGATACTCGATGGGAGTCTCAGGCGGAGTACCAAGAAGAACTAACCGTTTGCTAAGCTCAAATGCTTCTACAAAATTACTCTTTCCTCCAGCATTAGGGCCAAACATAGCAGCAGTCTTTAGTATCCATGAACCTTTGACAGGCTGAACTCTATGCTCTTTTTTCTTTGTGGCTCTGCCAGGCTGAAGATTGAATACCTGTTTGTCCTTGAAGGATAGAAAATTTTCTACCGTAAACTGTTGTAACATGAGAAAACCTATTTTGCCATTGAACGTATATCGGACGCAAAGTTAGCGAAAAAATCTCTTTGAAGCAAGAAAATAGAGATAAAATTTTTATTTTGGGACAGCGAAATGTGATTTTTTCACATTTTGAAGAAAAATATTTGGTAATTACAAAAATATACATTACCTTTGCAGTCAAAGTTCAGACTAAAACTTCGGGATAAGGTCCGACTGAACTTCACATAATGCCTATGGCAATACTTTTACACAGTGAGATTGTTTCAGGACTTAAGTACAAACCATTAAAGACAGAAAGGAGATATTTATGAAAGTGAAGAATGTATCAGGATCAAGTAGATTTGCCGCACCCAATGGTTATTCGTCATGGTTAGATTATTGGGAGAAGCAGACTGGCACAAAAAAGTATACTTGCGGTGCCATTGGTTGTAGTAATAACGATTTGGTCGGCGCTCACGTTCAGAAGGCAAACAGCAGCGACAAGAGGTGGTATATCACACCACTCTGCAAAGCTTGTAACCAGAGAAACGATGAGTTTGATGTATTCTGGGATTTGGTTCCTGTTCCATCAAATCTTTAAATTTCATCCCCGTTGGCAGCTCTTGTGGCAACCAACAGGGAATCACAACGACAATTAACAATATTAATAAAGTATGTTTGCAAATAGTATAGAAATAGCGAAAGGATATACCAGGTGCATGAAATCAATCATGCGAGGTTATGGTAGCAATGAGATTACAAGATGTTGCTCAACCTTTATTATAGTTAATGATGAAGGATGGGTGCTTACATGTAAACATATAGTTGAGGGATTGTTGATACCAGCAGATACTATAAATCCTCAATATATGAATTTCAAACAAGAGCGTAGTCAAATATCAGCCTTGCCAAATGGCAAACAAAAGAAGGCAATAGAGGTTTTAGAGAAAAAATATGGATACTCTAAATCAGCAGCTCCAACTGTTCAGCTGTTGAACATGATATTACATGATATTGATATGTCTAAAGGATACAGATGCTACATCCATCCAAGTTATGACCTTGCCCTCATCAAATTTGAAGGATTAAATCATACCCAATGCAATAATTTTCCTATATTCATGGACGATACGTCACACTTACGACAAGGACTATCGCTATGTAGACTTGGATTCCCGTTTGCAGAATTCACAGATTATCAATATAACGCTCAGACAGATAATCTTGAATGGATAGGAGGAGGTATAGCTACATCTCCCTGTTTCCCTGTTGATGGTATACTTACTAGATTCGTGAATGATGAAAAAGGCGTCAAGTTCGGGATCGAATTAAGCACTCCAGGTCTAATTGGACAAAGCGGTGGGCCATTGTTTGACAGAAATGGTGTAGTATGCGGTTTGCAATTTGAAACAGTTTCTATACCTCTGGGCTTTGATCAAGTTAACCAAGAGATTGTTGTCAATAGAAAGAAAAAGAAAGTGTCAAACTATCCGTTCATGCATCTTGGCAGATGCATTCATGTGGATATCATCAAACAGTTTATGAATGAAAATAACGTTAAGTATCAAGTAGGATAATATGAATCTATAACGGCTGCCTGAAACATGCAACCATCTAGGAATCCCCGCAAAAGGACGGGCTACAAAGATTATGGCAAAAGATAGCGAAGGTCGTAAGTTCAATCGCATTCCTGCCTATGATCGAGTACAGGATGGTAAAGTCATCCACGTACCTGCTCATATCAGGAGCAATCGTAGCGATTGTAAAGGCCAAAAGAAGTGATTTTAGGATGTGCCATGGCGATGAGAATCGCTATGGCATTTTCATTTTATTGCACAGTCAAGGATACTTACTTTTGCGAGTGTCCACTGTTTTTTACTGCCACAATGGTTCACTTTCCCAACCACGAGGGAATCCCATAGCTACCGCATCTATTCCTGGATATGCTGTAAGTAGTGTCTTCAATTTATCTGTCATATCATTCTGAGGTGATATGACATTAAGAAAGTATTTAATGATACACAAGTCAAAATATGTTCGCATTGGATCTGTCTGAAGAGTAATCCATCTTCCCGACATACGATTTGGCAGCATTGGCCTGATAGTGTTTTGCTTATTCCAAACACGGGCATGATGGCAACAAGAGTTCCGAGTCAAAGCAATAATTGTAAGCCACGACTCAAAAGGTGCAACTTGCAGTCCGAACTTTTGTGATATACGTTTCTTGATTCGCGCAACCTTGATGTTACTAAAGATGTTTGTAATTACACCGAATGGCAACACTTCTGCCATAATCCATGCAGGAGGATAAGGATCGGAATAAGTCTGCTTGAAATGTACAATGAAATCTTCTCGCGAACGACGCAGCTCTGCATCTATCAAATCCATCGTATGGCGAAACTTAGTAGCATCAATAAAGTTGCTACTATCTGTCATCCAAAATGGGTCGTTGGTCATTTCACTGCCAATATTTACAATTGCGCTGCGAACTGCTACCTCAATCTTCTCAACCTCATTGAAAATGAACAAACGCAGTTTCTTATCAAATCGGTAGAGCATCATTATCTGATCAAATGAAGTATTTGGCTTATAACAATGCTGTTCTTTGGGTGTTTGTAGCAAAGGATACATATAGGCAGACAAACGATAGTAGCCGATATATTCAAGATATCTCTCTGCTTTAGCTGTATCGGTAACCGTCAACCCACGTGACTGCAATTTAACTACAAGATCATGGGCATTGGTGTATGGTTTCTGAAATGGAACTCTATTGCTCATTATATATAAATAAAACGACCCGCACATTTGAGCATCGTTGAGAGGCTTGGCGGGTTCTGGTGGTGCAAAGGTACGAATATTTTTTGAATCAGCAAAGAAAATGCATGAAAAATTTAAAAACAGGCCACTTTTTCATTGCCATTTCACGGCTTTTCATCGGTCATGACCGACGAATATATAAATCGGCAATTGCACTTGTCGATTTACCATAAGATATTGATGATAGAGATAATGATAGAGATGATAGAGATAAGACGATAGAAAACAGCGATTTGAAGAAGACAGAATCACAAGGCTATGATAGAGTAAATTATAAGCAACACTTGAAACGACTGAGCCAACCAAACCGAACAGCAAGAATCGGAAAGTGAGGAACTGATTTGTTAAAAATCTCTCCTTTACTCGTATTTTTATTGGTTTTCTTATCTTTGTTTGAGAAGAAATGTGTACCTTTGCCGATGGTTATTAGATGTTTGCTACAAGGATGCTTATAAGCATTTTGCAACATTAAGACCGCATGCTCACGCAAGTAGTTGTAAATCAATGAATGTCTCATTCGAGGAGGTGAAGTAAGACAGAGTCTATATATTAAGAACGTGCAGCTCATACGGGCTGCACGTTTTTTTGTTATAGAAGATTTAGGAAGAGGGTGATCATTCCTGTATTGATCAGATCGGCGAACATGGCACCAATGATGGGGACGATGAGGAAGGGCTTGACGGTATAACGATATTTGTAACAGACGGCACTCATATTGGCCATCGCGTTAGGGGTTGCACCAAGACCGAAGCCACAGAAGCCTGCACACAGGACAGCTGCATCGTAGTTGCGGCCTAACAGGGGGAAGGCAACCATATAGACAAACAGTGCTATCATCAGAACCTGGGATATCAGGATGACGACCAACGGAAGGGCCAGGCTTTGAAGTTCCCAGAGTCTAAGGGAGATCATAGCCATTCCCAGGAACATGGACAGACAGATGTTGCCGACACTGATGATGCGCTCCATATCAAGCAGTTTCTCAGCTTTTTCCCATTTACCCTCATCTTTGTAACTGATGAATCCCATCGTATTACGGACGATGGCGGCTAAGATCAAGGCGCCAAAATAGGTCGGGAATGTGACACCTGTCTTTTGGAACAGCCAACTTAATATGGTGCCCCCACCCATGACCAGGATAATACAATAGGTAGCCTTTGCATACTGTTGGAACTCCTGTTCGTTCGTACTGATACGCTTTGTACGACCTGTCGGAGAAGCCTCATCGCTCTCGATACCAGCCATGGCCGGATCAATATCCTCATCTTGCGGTTGCATCTGTTCATGCGTCAGTTTCGTGCGGATAATCCGCTCTGCCAACGGACCGCCTATCATAGACCCGGCAATCAGTCCAAAGGTGGCTGCAGCCATACCGATGGTTCCTGCGCCATCCAGTCCCATGCTTTCAAGAACGCTTGCAAATCCGCCTGCCGTACCATGTCCACCTGTCATGGAAATACTTCCAGCAGCCATACCAATCAGAGGATCAACCCCCATGAGGCGGGTAATGCCTATTGGCATTAAGTTCTGCATAGCAATCATGACTACCAATAGGACAAGCATGATGACCAACAGCTTGCCACCTTTCTTTAATACCTTCAGATCGCTTTGGAAACCTACGCTGGTAAAGAATGCCAGCATAAAAGCCCCGCTCAATGTAGCATTGAACGACACTTCGATACCGAACCAGCTGTATAAGATCAGGGTAATCAATGAAAAGATGATACCACCACTTACTGGCGACGGCACACAGAATTTCTGGAGGAAAGTCACCTTTCGCGTTAAAATCATGCCGACGATGAGGGCTAAGGCCCCTATGCCGGCGGTCTGTATCATATCCAGTTCAAAACTTACCATAACTCACCTCCTTTATTACAGCAACCGGCACAAGCTTCTGAAGTCCGACTCCTTGCCATAGCACACCAGCACGTCATTGGGCTCCAAGGGTAGATTTTCTTCTGTGGTATTGACAACGACTGTGGTATTATACTCGATACCACTGAAATTCTGCACCTTCTTTTGTTTCTTGACAGCGATGATCTTCAGATGGAAGGTCTCGTAGAGATGAAGGTCGTTGGCAGCAAGTCCAACAAACTTCTCAGGAATGTGGAATTTATAGACGCAATACGTGTCGTCTATTCGGAAGAGGTCGGTCTTTACCCCCAGTTCCATCTGACGTACAAGTGAGCGGGCAGCCCGCTCTTCGGGAATCAGGATCTTCTCAATATCGAAGGCTTGCAGGATACTCTTATGCACATAGTCGTTGGCACGTGCATAGATATGCTTTACCCCCTGCTTCTTCAACAGTGCGACCACACGAACGGAGGCGCCCAGATTACTGCCTATCGCCACGATGATCACATCGACTTTCTTCAAGGGCAGTACGTTCAGGGCCAGCTCATCGCAGGCATCAATCTGAAACACGGCATCACAGATGTCCTTCACTCTCTCTACACGGCTGGCATCGCTATCAGCGGCAATGACCTCATGGCCCAAGGCAGACATTTCATCTACCATCACCCTGCCGTATGTTCCTAATCCGATAATAATACACTTCATGATATGGTAATATTGTCTTGAGGTAATTTATAATTCTGGTTCTTATACTGTTTCAAGAGCCCCTGTGCCATCGTCACCAGTCCCACACGACCTATGAACATCAGCACCACCAGGAGTACCTTGCTGGTGTCCTGCAAGCTGGAAGTGATGCCTAAAGAAGAGCCCACCGTGGCGAAGGCTGACACACATTCAAAGACAATGGCTTTCAAAGGCAGATCGGGTTCGGTGAGGGTGACGAGGAATACGAAGACAGACAGCAGGATGATACTGACGAAGACAGCCGCGTTGGCACGACGGATCGAGTCGGTTGACAGTTCTCTGCCGGCAAACTCCACACGGGTGGTGCCATGGATGATCGCACGGATGTTGAGAAAGGCTACGGCAAAGGCGTTGACCTTCACACCACCTGCCGTAGATTGCGATGCACCACCTATCCACATCAGTAGCGTGTAGATGAAGATAGACTGGATACACATGCTGTTCAGATCGACACTGATGAATCCTGCCGTACGAGGACTGACAGCATTGAAAAACGCCTGAGTCAGTTTCTCACGTATCGGCATCCCTGCAAACGTGTTATTCCACTCAAAGCAAGCGAGGAGTACCGTACCGAACACGATCAGCATCATGGTGGTGCGCAGTACGATCTTTGTGTTCAGGTCGAACAGACGGCGCCCCTTCGAATATTTTGTCACAGCCATCTTCAAGTTGACCAGCACAGGATAGCCGATACCACCTAAAATAATAAGCAGGGCAAGAATGATGTACAGCCAGCAGTGCCCCTCCATCAGCACAGAGGCCCCCACCCCGTCCTGATAGTTGGAGAAGCCTCCATTGCAAAAGGCAGAAACGGCATGAAACATACTGAAAAACAACTCATGCCGGATGTCCAGTCCTATCGTACCATGTATATTCAGGAAGATCAGCACCGCCCCAGCGAGTTCCAAGACCGCCGTAAAGCCGAAGATGTTAAGTAATGTGGACCAAAGCGAGGCCAGTGATTTCGAGCTCACCATGTCCTGCACCTGCATCTGGTTGTAGATACTCGTGTTCCCCATGAAGAAGAGGGCGAAGAAGCTGGTGATAGTCATCACACCCAGTCCGCCCACCTGGATCAGCATCATAATCACCAGTTGTCCGAAACTGGTAAACGTGCTGGGCACATCGATGGTTGTGAGTCCTGTCACGCAGACAGCACTGGTAGCCGTAAACAGCGAGTCAATCCAAGAGAGATGGACACCCTGTTGGATACAACGTGGCATGAGCAGCATACCTGAGCCCGCCATGATGATGAACAGGAAACTGACAGCCATCATCAGGGACGGATTAGACTTCCTGCCCAGTGAGGAGATGACGGTAGAAGAGAGTTCTATGGAGGATATGAGGAACAGCACCAAGAGGTATATCGCCCTGTTTTCCAGGATGCTTATCACACCAATACTGTCGTCTATGCCGAGGATATTAAGGATGATAGGAATCAATGTCAGTGTCAACAGGCCATTGACGGTCCATCCTATGAAGTTATAGGCCGCTCTTCTCTTTCCACGTCTTGTCAGGACCAGATGACAGACCCGTTCAATCAGGAACATGTTCCAAGCCCAGAAATAGACCAGGTCAAACTCGTCTTTCAGCCTGTCAGACAGTTCAAACCCGAATTCCAAAATGGCACCAACAATCACACACAGGGCAGCAATGTTGGTCATCAAATCAATGACCTTTATCGCCATGTTGACACACGGTATCACATACTTTTTATGATAGAGTGTATAGTGCTGGGGCCATCGTTTCATCTTGAACAGGTCGTTTACATAATCTCGGATATCTCTTTCAGATCTGGAATGTGCTTGAGGTTGTTGATAATCTTCTTCACATCTTCGCGATCGTGTACCTTCAGTTCGATACTGCCGTCGAAGATGCCGTCCTCACAGGTGATAATGATCTTGTGGATATTCACACTCATCTGTGATGAGATGACCTGGGTGATCTCATTCAACATACCCACACGGTCGATACCGCTCAGACGGATGGTTGCCTCAAAGAAGAGTACCTTATGCATGTCCCATTTGATGTCGAGGATCTTATTGCCGAAGCTAGTCTTGAGCTTGGCAGCCACAGGACAGGCACGTTTGTGAATCTCTATCTGTTTCTTGTTGTTGATATAGCCTAAGGCATCGTCGCCAGGGATGGGGTGACAACAGCCCGGGAACTTATACAGGGTGATATTCTCTTCGGAGATATAGATCGGTTTCTTGCGGTTGAACTTATCAGGTACCACGAAGAAATGCTGTTTCGATGGCGGCTGTTCTGCTGCCTCCGGCTTCTTCTTCCCCATGAAGGGCACGTATCTACGCCAGCCAACTGTTTCCTCCTCTTTCTTGCCGCTCAGATGGTCAAGGTCTTTCTCGCCCAGGATAGCCACCTTCTCACCCAAAGCGAGGAACAGCTCCTGCGGTTTGTTATAGCCATGAAACTCCGTCAGTTTATCTGTCAGTGACACACTGGGCTCATAGCCGTTCTGCACCAGGAAGTTATTCAGGATCTCCTCGCCCTCACGCTGTACTTCCCTGTTGTCGCGACGCAGGATAGCCTGAATCTTCGCCTTGGCCTTAGCCGTAGAAACGAAGTTGATCCACGAGGGACTGACGTGCTGTGACTTCGAGGTGAGGATCTCCACCTGGTCACCACTGTTCAGTTTGTGTGAGAGTGGCACGAGCTTATGGTTTACTTTCGCACCGATGCAATGACTGCCGAGGAAAGTATGGATGGAGAAGGCGAAGTCGAGGGCCGTACAACCAGCTGGCAACGTACGGATCTCACCTTTCGGGGTAAACACGAATATCTCTGAGGCAAAAAGGTTCAGTTTGATGGTATCGAGGAAGTCCATCGCATCGGGTTGCGGGTCATCGAGGATCTCCTTGATGGTACCCAGCCACTCGTTCAGCTCGTTCTCATCCTCAGTATATTCGCTATCCACACCATCCTTATATTTCCAGTGAGCGGCAAAGCCCTGTTCGGCAATCTCGTTCATACGGTCAGAACGGATCTGCACCTCTATCCACCGTCCCTGCTTCGACATCAGTGTCACATGGAGTGCCTGATAGCCGTTGGCCTTCGGTTGTGAGAGCCAGTCGCGCAGGCGGTCAGGATGTGACTTATAGATCTTTGAGATGGCAACATAGATATTAAAGCATTCATTCACCTCCTCTTCCCTGACCTTCGGCGTGAAGATGATACGCACAGCCAGGATGTCATAGATCTCCTCGAAGGTGACGTGCTTGTTCTGCATCTTGCTCCAGATGGAGTAAGGCGTCTTCACGCGTTCTTTAATCTCATAGGTGATACCCATCTGTTTCAATGCTGTCTCGATGGGTTCGGTGAACTGAGAGAACAACTCGTCGCGTGAAGCACGGGTAGATTGGAGCTTCGCCTCTATTGATGCATAGTCATCGGGGTGCTCAAACCTAAAACTCAGGTTCTCCAGTTCCGACTTCACCTTGTTTAATCCCAGTCGGTTGGCCAACGGAGCATAGATATAGAGGGTCTCACCGGCAATCTTATACTGTTTGTTGGCAGGCTGCGAATCAAGGGTACGCATATTGTGCAGACGATCACAGATCTTAATCAGGATCACGCGGATATCGTCGCTCATCGTGAGCAACAGCTTCTTGAAGTTCTCAGCCTGAGCTGAGGCCTGTTCGCCAAAGATACCACCGCTGATCTTGGTCAGGCCATCGACGATCTGTGCGATTTTCGCCCCAAAGATATTAGAGATATCCTCCACGGTGTAGTCGGTGTCTTCCACCACATCATGGAGCAAGGCGGAACAGATACTTGTAGAACCCAGTCCGATCTCAGCGCAGGCGATCTGTGCTACGGCGATGGGGTGCATGATATACGGTTCGCCCGACAGACGGCGTACGCCTTTGTGTGCCTGTTTGGCGAAATTGAAGGCCTTCGTGATGAGATCGACCTTCTTACGGTGGCGTGATGCCAGATAACTGTTCAGGAGTTTCTCAAAGGCCTCGTTGATCAGTTTCTCATCCGCCTCTTCTGAGTATATCTGCTGCTCTACATCCATAATTACCTCCTCCTCTTACGTGATTTCTTCTTTGATGAACTCTTCTTTCTGCCGGAAGCCTTGCGCTTGTGCACAACACTCTTGCCACGCTTATATCTTGCCCCTCTGTGACGGGCATAGCGACTGCTCTTACGTCCCAGACGGGAACGTTTCTTACTATAGGTGGGCAGGTCGTCGTTCACATCGACGATGGCGCGCTTCGTAAACAGCTCTGTACGATGGTAGTTATACACCGAGTCCTCCAGGTCGATATACCTGACGATGTCGGTAATAGGCATCCTGACGGCATAGGGCTTCGTATTACCAGGGATGATGTCACGACGGAACTCAGGGTTCAGTGAGCGCAACATGTCTAGGTCTGTACCCACGACAGCCGCAATCTGTTCCAGATGGATATCCTTGCTGATCATCACGGTGTCGCTCTTTGCAGGCAGTCCGGTGGTCATCGGACAGATATTGTGCTCACAGTAGTAAGTCATGATGTAGTTGGCTGCGATAAAGGCTGGCACATAACCACGGGTCTCTGCTGGCAGATAGGGGTAGAGTTTCCAGTAATCCTTCTCACCACCGGCACGATGAATGGCCTTGTTGATGTTCTCCGGACCACAGTTATAGGCGGCAATCACGAGGTTCCAGTCACCGAAGATACGGTAGAGGTCGCGCAGATAACGAGCGGCGGCATACGATGACTTCACAGGTGCCCGACGCTCATCCACCAGCGAGTTCACCTCCAGACCGTACTGACGACCTGTGCCAAGCATGAACTGCCAGAGACCGGTAGCCCCCACACGCGATACGGCCTTCGGGTTGAGTGCTGACTCGATGATAGGCAGGTACTTCAACTCCAACGGCAGCTGATAGGTCTCCAGTGCCTGCTCAAACAACGGCATGTAGAAGTTGGCGGCGCCAAGCATATAACTCACGGAGTAGCGCAGACGACCGCTATAGCGGTCAATGAAACGCTGTACGATATCGTTATACGACAGTTCCATCACCGAGGGGATACGACTCAAACGTGCCACAAACTCCTCCTTCGGATAGGTGGGGTTCTCATTCGTCATCTCGCAATCGCCAGGTGTCCCCAGGAAGGTACGCGACATATAGAGATTCAACAGACTGTCGAGGTCATAGGTCATGGCCTCGGGGAACTCAATCACTTCCTCATTGCCCTCCCTGTCGGTGACAGCAATCTCATCTTCTATAGGCACAAACAGGCTGTCGGTTTCTTCCTCTTCCTCGTCGGAATCGTCAATCACTGTCTGTGAGAATAGCGGTGCACTGCAGAACAGCATCGCCGCAAAACTTAAAATCCTTATGTTATTCATTATGATCATATTCTAAAAATTGAGGCTACATTGCAGTCCCACGGATGAGTTGTCGAGGATGTTACGCGACGATTTGTTGTTGATGATAGTCGGTTCCACCTTCAGACTCAGATCCTTCGAGATGTCGAACACCGAGAGCTCTGCATCGACATAGGCGTCGATCACAGAGAGGGCATACACACCCAGCATCACGAAAAAGCTCAGATCGCGCCAGCGTCTGTACTTATCTCTTCGTTTCCTGAAGATATCCTCATAGCGTTTCTTATCCGCATCCGTCTTGATTGTTGCACCGAGGTGCAGGAACTGGTTATAACTCTGTGTATGCGGGTCGTTATCCATCAAGTCGAGATAGGCCTGCGCATAATCCTTATACATCGTGTTGTTCCAATTCATCGCATAGATACAACCTATGAATCCGCCATAGACGATCGGCAGTTTCCAGTATTTACGGTTGTAGATCTGTCCGCCGCCGGGGAAGACCAGTGCGAGCCAGAGGGCACGCTTCGGATCTGGTCTCCAGGTATTCCAGTCTTTGGGTGCCTTAAGCTTCTTGCCCTTTACGATACTGTCCACGTTCAGAGTCATTGGGACGGTCTCCAGCTGTTGCAGACTGTCGGTCTGTTGCAGGCTATCGGTCTTCTCCTGTGCGGAGAGACCTTGCAGACCAGCCAACAGGAAGAGGATGGCCATGAGTGCCCGACGTATGATGTTCCTATTCTGTCTCAATGTCAGTCTTTTATTTTATCGATAATGTTCATCACGCGCTCCAGTTCATCCTCATTATTGAATGGGATGCTGATCTTTCCTTTACTCTGTGGCGAGCATGTCATCTGCACCTTCACCTTGAAGAGCTCCGACAGACGGTCTCTGAGGATGCTGAACTCCAGTGGCAGCTGATGCACCCCTACGGTTTTCTTCGCCTGCTGCATGTTCTCGCCGTTCTTGATGAGCTGCACCAGCTCCTCCACCTTTCTCACGGAGTAGTTGTTGCGCTGGATTTCCTTAAACAGCTTCAGCTGCTGCGACGGACTGTCGATGGCGAGCAGCGAACGGGCATGTCCCATGTCGATATCCTTATTCTTCAGGGCCATCTGTATCTGCGCAGGCAACTTCAACAGACGCATGTAGTTAGTCACCGAGGTACGGCTCTTTCCCACACGCGACGAGATCTTCTCCTGTGTCATACCCGTGGCCTCAGCCAGATGCTGGTAGGCCAGTGCGATCTCGATGGCATTCAGGTCCTCACGCTGGATATTCTCCACGAGAGCCATCTCCATCGCGTTGTCATCCTCCACCGTACGGATATAGGCAGGAATGGAGGTCAGACCGGCTATTTGTGAGGCACGCCAACGGCGCTCTCCAGCAATGATCTGATATTTCCCGTCGGGCATCTGACGGACAGTGATGGGGGTCACGAGACCGATCTCACGGATACTGGCAGCCAGTTCCTGAAGGGCAGCCTCATCAAACTCCCGTCGGGGCTGGTTCGGGTTAGCCTCAATCATACCGAGGTGCACCTCGTTCAGATTCGAGCTACCCTGCGTCTGCACATCATGGGTGTCGATCAGGGCATCCAGTCCGAGCCCTTTGCCCCCACCGAGATTATCTAAGCCGCGTCCAAGCACATTACGGTCATATTTCTTTTTTACAGCCATATTATAGTTGTCTATTTGTTCTTGTCGTTCTTGGAGATGATTTCCTTTGCCAGTGCCAGGTGGTTCTTTGCACCGGTAGAGTCGGCATCGTAGAGAATCACAGGCAGGCCGTGACTGGGACTCTCAGAGAGCTTCACGTTACGCTGGATGACTGTCTTGAACACCAATTCCTGGAAATGACGCTTCACCTCGTCGTAGATCTGGTTGGCCAGACGCAGACGAGAGTCGTACATCGTCAACAGGAAACCTTCAATCTCCAACAGAGGGTTCAGTTTATTCTTGATGATCTTGATGGTGTTCAGCAACTTGCTGATACCCTCAAGTGCAAAATACTCACACTGCACAGGAATAATCACAGAGTTGGCAGCCGTCAAGGCATTCACGGTGATGAGTCCCAGCGACGGAGAACAGTCGATCAGGATATAGTCATACTCCTTTTGGACTGGTTCCAACAGACGTTTGATCACCTTCTCACGCTCATTCAGGTTCAGCATCTCTATCTCTGCACCCACCAAGTCGATATGACTGGGGATGATGTCAAGTCCATCGATATCAGTCGTATAGATGGCCTCATGCACGTCGGTATTGTTGATGATGCACTCGTAAAGCGAGCACTCCACTTCCGTGATATCGACACCCAAACCGCTGGAGGCATTGGCCTGCGGATCAGCATCGACCACGAGGACGGTCTTTTCCAGCGTAGCCAACGAGGCGGCCAGATTAATGGTCGTCGTCGTCTTACCTACACCGCCCTTTTGGTTTGCCAAAGCAATAATCTTACCCATTTATTCTTGATTTAAAAACAAATTTGTGTGCAAAGTTACAAAATAATTAAGAATTAATAATTATGAATTAAGAGATTTTTGTAACTTTGCAGCCAAATCAATGATATTTTATGGAAATTAAACGACCGCTATTGCTTATTTCCAATGATGACGGCTATGCAGCCAAGGGGCTACGAGAGCTTGTGAGTATAGTATCCGCCTATGGCGATGTCATCGTCTGCGCCCCTGAATCGGCTCGTAGCGGATTCTCCTGCGCCTTCTCTGCCACCACGCCATTGCGACTCCAGCTGCGCGAGCAGCGCCCGGGTGTCGAGGTATGGTCGTGCAACGGCACCCCTGTCGATTGTGTGAAGATGGCCTTAGCAGAACTCTGTCCGCGCCGTCCCGACATGGTGATCGGTGGCATCAACCACGGCGACAACGCCTCAGTGAACGTACATTACAGTGGTACGATGGGAGTCACCATCGAGGGCTGCATGAAATATATCCCTTCGGTGGCCTTCTCACTCTGCGACCATACCGAAGACGCCGACTTCGAACCCTTACGTCCGTATATCCAGACAATCACGCAGCGGGTGCTGACAGACGGACTGCCCCTAGGCGTGTGCCTGAACGTGAATTTCCCCAATGTGCCTGTCTATCAGGGCGTGAAAGTGTGCCGTATGGCCAAAGGCACCTGGGGCAACGAGGTGACACGCTGTCATCACCCCCGTGGTTACGACTACTGGTGGATGGTGGGCAGTTACACCAATGATGAGCCTGAGGCCGATGACACCGACAACTGGGCCCTGAGTCACGGATATGTGGCCATCACACCCACTCAGATCGATGTCACCGCCTATCAAGCCCTTGACCTTATCAAAAGCTGGCACCTATGAAGTATTACCTGATAGCAGGAGAAGCATCCGGCGACTTACATGCCTCACGGCTGATTGCCGCCTTACGACAGACTGATGCCCAAGCTGAGTTCCGTTGTTTCGGAGGCGACCTGATGGCTGCAGAGGGTGCCACATTGGTGAAGCACTACCGCGAACTGGCCTATATGGGGTTCATCCCTGTGCTGCTGCATCTGCGTACTATTTTAAGAAACATGCGCCAATGTAAGGAGGATATCGCCGCCTGGCACCCTGACGTCGTGATTCTCGTGGATTATCCAGGCTTTAACCTCAGCATCGCCAAATATGTGAAGGCACAGGGCATCTGTCCTGTGTATTATTATATCTCTCCGAAGATCTGGGCCTGGAAGGAATACCGCATCAAACAGATTCGCCGCGATGTGGATGAGCTGTTCTCGATCCTTCCCTTCGAGGTTCCTTTCTTTGAGGAGAAGCACCATTACCCCATCCATTATGTGGGCAACCCCACGAAAAACGAGGTTGAGGAGTTTCTGTCCACCCATCCTCGTCCCAGTGGGACCGGTGACCACAAGCCTGTCATCGCCCTACTCGCCGGTTCAAGGAAACAGGAGATCAAAGACAATCTGCCAGCGATGCTCGCTGCCGTGAAAGGCATGGAGACGACCTACCGCATCGTACTCGCAGGTGCACCTGCTATCGAAGCCGATTACTACCGGCAGTTTACGAAGGATCATGACGTTGAGGTGGTCTATAACCAAACCTACCAACTGCTGTCTGAGGCGCATGCTGCCCTCGTCACCAGTGGTACCGCCACCCTTGAGACCGCCCTCTTCGACGTACCTCAGGTTGTGTGTTATGAGACACCACTGCCTTGGCTGATCGGTCGTCTGCGCAAACTGATACTCCAAGTGAAGTATATCTCATTAGTGAACCTCGTAGCCGACCGAGAGGTCGTGCGTGAGCTGGTGGCCGACACGTTTAGCGTCGAGAACATCCGTTCTGAACTCAACAAGATCATCGACGGTCCGGCCCGTGAGAGCATGCTCTCCGGCTACAAGGAGGTGCGCCGTCGCTTAGGCGACCAGTGTGCCCCCGAACAAACAGCCCAGATCATATATACATTATTAAATAACCACTATTTTAATTAACATTTAAAAAACATGAGAAAACTAATTCTTTTTGGTGTGATGGCCCTGATGGGGCTCACCATGCAGGCACAGAACATCCAACTTCATTATGACTTCGGACGTAGCATCTATTCAGAACAGTTGGGTGGTCCCCAGGACGACAATGTTAGCCGCCGCGCGAAAGTAACGTTGACCTTGGAGCAGTTTAAGGCTGACAACTTGGGCTCTTGGTTCTACTTTGTTGATGTCGATTTCAGCAGCAAGTTCGTAGAGGGTGCCTATGCGGAGATTTCCCGTGAGTTCAATCTCGGCAAACAGTCACCCTTTGCCGCCCATATCGAGTACAACGGCGGTCTGAACCGTTTTGGCAGTTTCCAGCAGGCAGCATTGGCCGGTTTCGCCTACAACGGACACAGCGAGGATTTCTCGAAGACGTGGTCGGTACAGCTGATGTATAAGCAATACTTCAAGAGCTACGAGTACACACGTTCTTATCCCGGTGTCCAGCTGACAGGTGTGTGGGGCATCAACTTTGCCAACAACAAATGCCGTTTCGACGGTTTCATCGACTTCTGGCGTGGCGAGAACTGGCGTGCAGGTCACGAGGGACATGGCATGCTCGTTATCCTCACCGAACCGCAGTTCTGGTATAATTTCACCAATCACTTCTCTGTTGGTACTGAGGTGGAGATCAGCAACAACTTCATCTACAACGTTGTGGATGACAAGTCGTTCTTCATTAACCCGACGCTGGCCGTTAAATGGAACTTCTAGTATTTTTATTGTGAGAGATAATTGCCTTCAAAGATAGGGTTAACACTGTTTAACGTAGACAGGGTCACTTATGTTAACAACATATTGTATATTTGTAGCCAAAATGAAACAAGACACTATGAAGAAGTATCTGTTCATCCTTTGGACGATAGTGATGACTGTCACTGTTAATGCCCAGATTATGAATCCTGTGCACTTCACCTCTGAGTTGAAGACGGGGGAAGGTGCAGAGGCAGAGATCGTGTTTCATGCCACCATCGACAACGGCTGGCATGTCTATTCTACTGATCTGGGCGATGACGGTCCCATCGAGGCCACCTTCAATGTGGTGAAGATGGATGGGGCAGAACCCGTAGGGAAGCTGATACCGAAGGGTAAGGAAATCAAGAAGATGGATAAGCTTTTTGACTTAGAGCTGAAGTTCTTCGAGAACGAAGCCACCTTCGTACAGAAAATCCGATTCACCAAACCCGATTATGAGATCGACTGCTATCTGGAATATGGTGCCTGCAGCGACGCCAGTTGTCTGCCTCCGTCGGAAGTGGCGCTGAAACAGAAGGGCAAGAGTCCGATTGTGACAACTGCGCCAAAACCAGAGGACCCCGTTCAGCGTGAAAAGCCAGAAGAGACACCGATCGCAGCGGCTGATACCACTCAGACAACGCCCTTGGCAACGCCTATGGAGACGACTGACGACCTGTGGGCGCCTGTCGTCGATGAACTACGTTCGTTGGGTTCTGGTGAGGATCTGGCGAACCAGTCGCTGTGGTGGCTCTTGCTGATGGGATTCGTGGCTGGTCTTTTGGCTGTGTGCATGCCCTGCATCTGGCCAATCATTCCCATGACCGTGAGCTTCTTCCTGAAACGTTCTAAAAACGACAAACAGAGAGGCATCCGCGATGCCTTTACCTACGGTCTGTCGATCATCGTGATCTATCTCGCTCTGGGCTTGCTCGTCACCGCTCTTTTCGGTAGTGACACCCTCAATGCGATGTCCACGAATGCTGTCTTCAACGTGTTCCTCTTCCTGTTGCTTGTCATATTCGCCTTGAGCTTCTTCGGATGGTTTGAGATCAAACTGCCTGACAGTTGGGCCAACAAGGTGGATGCCAAAGCCTCAGAGACCAGTGGCTTAGTCAGTATCTTCCTGATGGCATTCACGCTGGTGCTCGTGTCGTTCTCATGCACAGGTCCGATTGTGGGTATGCTGTTGGTACAGACCACAACCACTGGCAACTGGCTCGCCCCTGCGATGGGAATGTTCGGTTTTGCTTTGGCGCTGGCCCTACCCTTTACGCTGTTTGCCACGTTCCCCTCATGGTTGAAGTCGGCACCGAAGTCTGGCTCGTGGATGACCACCTTGAAGATCGTTTTGGGATTCATCGAGTTGGCATTTGCCTTTAAGTTCCTGTCTGTGGCCGACCTCGCCTATGGCTGGCATATCCTCGACCGTGAGGTGTTCCTCTCTATCTGGATCATGATTTTCGCCCTGTTGGGCGCTTACCTCGTAGGCTGGCTGAAATTCCAGGTGGATGAGATCGGCGGTGAACTGAACAAGCCGATGCCTGTGCTCTGTATCATGGGTGGACTGGCATCGCTGGCTTTCGCCGTATATATGGTGCCGGGCTTGTGGGGCGCTCCATGTAAGGCCGTCAGTGCCTTTGCGCCCCCGATGAGCACGCAAGATTTCAATCTCAACCCCAAGATTGTAGAGGCCGAATATCACGACTACGAGTCGGGGATGGCTGTGGCACGTGCCCAGGGCAAACCGGTCTTCATCGACTTCACGGGCTACGGTTGTGTGAACTGTCGTAAGATGGAGGCCGCCGTATGGGCTGATGCCCGCGTGGCCGACAAGCTGAGAAACGACTATGTGTTGATCTCGCTCTATGTAGATGACAAGACGCCGCTGAAAGAGCCAATGGTGGTGACCGATGAGCAAGGCCGTCAGAAGACCTTACGTACCGTTGGCGCCAAGTGGAGCTATCTGCAAAGCCATAAGTTCGGTGCCAATGCCCAACCCTTCTATGTGGCACTTGACCCCACCACTGGCAAACCACTCACAGGCAGTCGCGGTTTCAATGAGGATGTCCAGGCCTACATGGACTTCCTGAACCAAGGACTTCGAAACTTCGGGAAATAGGTTTTGCTATTGTTAGTTTTTCTCACGCAGAATTTTCGATTTCTCTATACATTCCTACATTTTCTAAGTAACCTACTGATTGTAAGTTGCTTAGGGAATGTATAGTGCTTATATTTCAACAATCGTCTATACATTCAGAGAGGATAGAAGGTATGTTTTCGGCTCATTCAGCCGTCATCTACGACATAAAGATGACATTGTTTCATAGGTATAGTAGTAATGGAAACACTTTGTTTCCGCTAGAGAAACAAAGTGTTTCATCGTAGGAAACAAATTGTTTCCATACTCGAAACTATCGAAAAACAAGTTGACAAACAGCAAGTTAAATCACATTTTTATTTGAAAAAGCCTTTATTTTTCTCAGATAATGTATAGCTGCATAGATTTATGTAAGCTCTATACATTCATTAAAAGATTATTTATCAGAAGGTTACAAAGAAAATGTAGGAATGTATAGTGCTTTTAAATTTTCTTGTTGAGAAATTGTTACTTGCAATCACATCCTATCACATCCTTGCTTGTTGTACTTAAAAATCTATAATATATTTGGTGTTTTACGTGCTAATTTGTAAATTTGCAGCAAACAACGTAAAATAGACAGTTTATGGAACAGACTAAATGTTTGATTATCGGCAGCGGGCCTGCGGGCTATACGGCTGCCATCTATGCCGGACGTGCCAACCTCTGTCCTATCGAGTACTGCGGCATGCAGCCTGGCGGTCAGCTCACACAGACCACAGAGGTAGAGAACTTCCCCGGCTATCCGCAGGGTGTGGATGCCAACCAGATGATGATGGAGATCCGTGAACAGGCAGAGCGCTTTGGTGCCGACATCCGCGATGGTGAGATTGTGAAGGTGGACTTCTCAAAGTCTCCTTATGTCTGCACCACTGATGAGGGGAAGGAGATTGCCGCAGAGACGGTAATCATCGCCACAGGCTCGTCAGCCAAGTACCTGGGACTCGACGATGAGCGAAAATACAACGGACAGGGGGTGAGTGCCTGTGCGACCTGCGACGGTTTCTTCTACCGTAAGAAGACGGTGGCGGTGGTAGGCGGTGGTGATACAGCCTGTGAGGATGCCCTTTATCTGGCAGGACTCGCCAAGAAGGTGTATCTGATTGTGAGGAAACCTTATCTGCGTGCCTCACAGGTGATGCAGCAGCGTGTGATGGAACGGGAGAACATCGAGATATTGTTTGAGCACAACACACTGGGTCTCTTCGGAGAGAACGGTGTGGAGGGTGCCCATCTGGTGAAACGGAAAGGGGAGCCCGACGAGGAGCTGGTGGACATTGCCATCGACGGCTTCTTCCTGGCTATCGGTCATACACCGAATACCGCCATCTTCAAGGAATGGCTCGACACCGATGAAGTGGGCTATCTGAAGAATATCAACGGGACACCTGCCACCAAGATCCCAGGGGTGTTTGTGGCTGGCGACTGTGCCGACCCTGTATTCCGTCAGGCGATTGTGGCTGCCGGCAGCGGTTGTCAGGCTGCCATCTTGGCAGAGCGCTATCTGTTAGGTCGCTAAAGGCGACTTAACGGGTGGTGTTGGTGAGACCGTGGTCAATCACCATCTGGCGCATGTTCTTCAGCAGGTCGCTGGCAAAGATGAAGTCAGTGAGTTTCTGGTCATCGGAGCCCATGATCATGCTGCTCTCGCCCTGCCACTCTTTCTCACCTTCATAGATAAAGATGATGTTCTCACCGATACCCATGACAGAATTCATGTCGTGGGTATTAATGATAGTGGTCATCTTAAACTCCTTCGTGATGCTCTGCAACAGGTCGTCAATGACCAGTGAGGTCTTAGGGTCAAGGCCAGAGTTAGGTTCATCGCAGAAGAGGTATTTGGGATTCAGGGATATGGCACGGGCAATAGCGACACGTTTCTGCATACCACCGGAGATCTCACCAGGGTATTTCTCGTCAGCCCCTTTCAGATTGACACGGTCGAGACATTCCTGAGCCCGATGGATGCGCTCGCGGAGCGTCATCGTAGAGAACATATCAAGGGGGAACATCACATTCTCAAGCACTGTCATCGAGTCGAAGAGAGCAGCACTCTGGAAGATCATTCCCATCTCTCGGCGCATGAGCACCTTCTCACGTTTCGACATCTTCACAAAATCACGTCCGTCGTAAAGCACCTGTCCGCTGGTCGGTTCGAGCAGTCCCACGAGGTTCTTCATCAGCACGGTCTTTCCCGAGCCGCTCTGACCGATGATGAGGTTGGTCTTTCCATCCTCGAAAACGGTGTTGATGTTCCGCAGCACTTCACGGTCTTCAAAACTCTTGTATAGGTTCTTGACTTCAATCATGACAGTAGCTGGGTTAAGAAGACATCACTGAAAAGGATAAGCGCACTGGAGGATACCACTGCATTCGTACTGGCTTTACCTACATCGACGGATCCACCCTCTACGGTATAACCGAAGAAGGCTGGGACGCTGGAGATGATAAAGGCAAAGAAGAGGCTCTTGATGATCGACATCCATACAAACCAAGAATTGAAGTTATGCTGGAGACCGAGTGTGAGATCGTCGGGGGCCATGATATGTCCGAGATAAGCGGTGGCGTAGGCACCTACAATGCCCATCGCAGAAGAGAAGATGACGAGGAAGGGCATGATGGTGATCATCCCCATGATCTTCGGCAGGATGAGGTAGCTGGCCGAGTTGATACCCATGATTTCCAGGGCATCGATCTGCTGGGTGACGCGCATCGTGCCGATCTCGGAAGCGATATTAGAGCCCACCTTACCAGCCAGAATGAGACACATGATGGAACTGGAGAACTCGAGGAGCATAATCTCGCGGGTGGTATAGCCACTCACCCAACGGGGCATCCACGGACTCTGGATGTTAAGCTTCATCTGGATGCAGATGACCGCACCGATGAAGAATGAGATCAGCAGGACGATGCCGATAGAATCGACGCCGAGCTGTGCCATCTCCTTCACATATTGCTTGAAGAACATGCGGAAACGTTCGGGGCGCGCCAAGGCGCGCTTCATCAACAGCGTATATCGACCAGTGGTGGTCAACCATTTCTCTATGAGCATGCTTTTTTATTAAAAATCGCTGCAAAGGTACAAAAATATTTTTTTATTTTGGTTATTCTCTCACTTTTTCGTAATTTTGCAACCGATTTATGGAAGAAAAGATCGTATTACGCGCAGAAGGACTGGTGAAGCGCTATGGTAAGCGCACAGTGGTCAACGACGTCACCTTCGATGTGAAGCAGGGTGAGATAGTGGGACTTCTCGGCCCCAACGGTGCCGGCAAGACCACATCGTTCTATATGACGACAGGTCTGGTGTTGCCCAACGGCGGCCATATCTATCTCGGCGACCACGAGGTGACCTCCTACCCCGTCTATAAACGTGCCCGTGCCGGCATCGGCTATCTGGCACAGGAAGCCTCTGTGTTCCGTAAGATGAGCGTGGAGGACAATATCCTCTCCGTATTGGAGATGACAGGTAAACCCCGCGTAGAACAAATAGAGGTCTTGGAGGGCCTCATCGCAGACTTCCGTTTGGAAAAGGTGCGCAAGAACAAGGGTGATCAGCTGTCGGGTGGTGAGCGCCGAAGGACGGAGATTGCCCGTTGTCTGGCCATCGAACCGAAATTCATCATGCTCGACGAGCCATTTGCCGGTGTTGATCCCATCGCCGTGGAGGATATCCAGTTTATCGTGTGGAAACTGAAAGACCGTAACATCGGCATCCTCATCACCGACCATAACGTGGAGGACACGCTCTGTATCACCGACCGAGCCTATCTGCTTTTCGAGGGACATATTCTCTTCCAAGGTACACCGGAAGAATTGGCTGCCAATCAGGTTGTGCGCAAGAACTATCTGACAGAGTCGTTTGTGCTCAGACAAAAGGACTTCCAGAAAATTGAAGAGGATCGTAAGGCACAAGAACAAGAGAAGGAGACTGCATCGAAAGTTAAATAATATTAAACTGTGAACAGTCAACCATTAACTATCAACTTAATTTTGTACTTTTGCACCTCAAAATTTGCATAGTACATATTTAATAAGGTATAAAAGACAATGAAGATTACATTTGATTGCCCTGACAAGATCAATGGTCTGCTGACGATGACCATTGAACCTACAGACTATCAGGAACAGGTAGAGAAGACACTCAAGAACTATCGTAAGAAGGCTCAGGTGCCTGGATTCCGTCCAGGTATGGTGCCTATGGGAATGATCAAGAAACAGTATGGTACCGCCGTGAAGGTTGACGAGGTCAACAAGCTCATGGGCGAGAAGCTGTATGCCTATATCCAGGAGAACAAAATCCAGATGCTGGGTGAGCCCCTTCCCAACCAGGAGAAGCAGGTACCCCAGGACTTCGAGAAGGATGGCGAGCTCACCTTCGTGTTCGACATCGCCGTGGCTCCTGAGTTCAAGGCCGAGCTGACTGCCAAGGATAAGATCGATTACTACAAGATCAAGGCTGATGACAAGCTCATCGACGACCAGGTACAGATGTACGCATCACAGGCTGGTGAGTTCGTGAAGGCTGAGGTGTTCAGCGGTAATGACACCATCACCGGTGATCTGCGTGAGCTCGACGAACAAGGTAACACCAAGGAAGGTGGTATCACAACCGAGGGTGGTATGGTGATGCCTGCCTATATCAAGGCCGAAGACCAGAAGAAACTCTTCGACGGTGTTAAACCCGGTGACATCATCACCTTCAACCCCAAGAAGGCTTATCCTGACAACGATGCCGAGGTGGCTGCTCTTCTGAAGGTAGAGAAGGATCAGGTGAAAGATCTGACCGCAGACTTCAGCTACCAGATTACCGAGATCCGTCACTTCCAGCCTGCAGAGGTGGATCAGAAGCTCTTCGACCGTGTGTTCGGTGAGGGTGAAGTGAAAGACGAGAAGGCTTTCCGCGAGAAGATCGCCGAGAACATCGCTCCCCAGCTGCAGCAGAACAGCGACTACAAGTTCCTGCGCGACGTACGTCAGTACCTGGAGAACAAGGTTGGTGAGCTGCAGTTCCCCGAGGCATTGCTGAAGCGCGTGATGCTGCAGAACAACAAGGAGAAAGGCACCGACTATGTGGAGAAGAACTTCGAGGGAAGCATCAAGGAGTTGAAGTGGCACCTCATCAAAGAGCAGATCGTTGCAGCCAACAAC
Source organism: uncultured Prevotella sp. (assembly GCA_900315695.1). Lineage (GTDB taxonomy): Bacteria > Bacteroidota > Bacteroidia > Bacteroidales > Bacteroidaceae > Prevotella. The sequence continues at coordinate 28,054 of ONAE01000009.1, forward strand.
ATCAAGATCGAGGAGACCGACCTGAAGGCAGTTGCCAAGGAGGCTATCCGCGCCCAGTTCGCCCAGTACGGCATGAGCAATGTGCCCGATGACGTACTCGAGAATTATGCTGCCGAGCAGTTGAAGAAGCGTGAGAACGTTGACAACTTCGTGGATCGCGCTGTTGACATGAAATTGACTGAAGTGCTCAAAAATGTAGTCAAACTGAACGAAAAAGAGGTTAGTTTGGAGGACTTTAACAAGCTTCTGCAAGAAAAATAATATTTTTTAGGAAAAAATAACCCCAATAATAGAGAGGTTATCGACTTTTTTTGCTATCTTTGTGTCCCAATACAAGATGCAGAAGGTCGATAGCCTTTTTTGTAAAATGTAAAATAGAAAGTAGAAAAGAACAAATAGGTATGATTAAGAACGATTTTAGGAAATATGCTACGCAGCATTTAGGAATGGACGGCCTGACACTCGATGACGTGATGAAGGCACAGGCTCAGTATCTGAACCCCTATATCCTGGAGGAGCGTCAGTTGAACGTGACTCAGATGGATGTCTTTTCACGACTGATGATGGACCGCATCATCTTCCTCGGCACGCAGATTGACGACTATACCGCCAACACCCTGCAGGCCCAGCTGCTCTATCTTGACTCTGTAGATTCAGGCAAAGATATCTCAATCTATATCAACAGCCCTGGCGGTAGCGTAACTGCCGGCCTGGGTATCTATGACACCATGCAGTTCATCTCCAGCGATGTGGCAACCATCTGTACAGGTATGGCCGCCTCAATGGGTGCTGTGCTGCTCGTGGCTGGTAAGGAAGGAAAGCGTTCAGCACTGCCCCACAGTCGTGTGATGATCCATCAGCCGCTCGGTGGTGTACAGGGTCAGGCTTCCGATATTGAGATCGAGGCTAAGGAGATCCTGAAATTCAAGAAGGAGCTCTATACCATCATCTCCGAGCACTCCCACACCCCTTACGACAAGGTGTATGCCGACTCAGACCGTAACTACTGGATGACGGCGGAAGAGGCAAAAGAATATGGTATGATTGACACAGTGCTGACCAGGAAGAAGTAAGGACGGATGAAAAAAGTTTGTAGTTTCTGTGGTAGAAGCGAGAAGGAGGTAAGACTGTTAATCACGGGTCTCAGCGGCTTTATCTGCGAGGACTGTGCCGAACAGGCTTACCATATCGTGCAGGAGAACTTGCCGCACGGGAAGAGAAAGGAGGAGGAAGAAGAGAAGTTCAAACTGAAGAAGGTACCGAAACCCAAGGAGATCAAAGCCTACCTCGACGACTATGTCATCGGACAGGATGAGGCGAAGCGCTATCTTGCCGTGTCGGTATATAACCACTACAAACGACTCCAACAGCCTGACAGTGACGACGGTGTGGAGATTGAGAAGAGTAACATCATCATGGTGGGTTCAACGGGAACGGGTAAGACCCTTCTCGCCCGCACCATCGCCAAGTTGCTCGATGTACCATTTACCATCGTTGATGCGACGGTCTTCACCGAGGCCGGTTACGTGGGGGAGGACGTGGAGAGCATCCTGACTCGTCTGCTCCAGGTCGCCGACTATAACGTACAGGCAGCTCAGCGCGGCATCGTGTTCATCGACGAGATCGACAAGATTGCCCGAAAGAGTGACAACCCCTCCATCACCCGTGACGTGAGTGGCGAAGGTGTGCAGCAGGGATTATTGAAACTGTTAGAGGGTACGATGGTGAACGTGCCGCCCAAGGGTGGACGTAAGCACCCCGACCAGGATTATATCCATGTGGATACACGTAACATCCTGTTTATCTGTGGTGGTGCCTTCGACGGCATCGAACGGAAGATCGCCCAACGTATGAACACCCATGTGGTGGGTTACAACTCCGTCCAGAACGTCAGTAAAATTGACAAGAAAGACCTGATGAAGTACGTGCAACCGCAAGACCTGAAGTCCTTTGGCCTGATTCCCGAGATTATCGGTCGTCTGCCCGTGCTGACCTATCTGAATCCCCTCGACCGCGAGGCACTGGAAAAGATTCTGACAGAGCCGAAGAACTCCATCATCCGTCAGTATCAGAAACTCTATGAGATGGATGGTGTAACACTCACCTTCGACAAGGAGGCCCTCGACGTGATGGTAGATAAGGCGGTAGAGTTTAAGCTCGGCGCTCGTGGTCTGCGCTCGATCGTGGAAAATGTGATGATCGATTCGATGTATGAGACACCTTCAAAGAAGGTTAAGAAATTTGAAGTAACAGCCGACTATGTCCGTCAACAGCTGGACAAGTCGCATCTAAATCAATATGAAGCCTAAAAATAACTAATGATTTTATGACCGAAAAAAGAAATCTTACCGAGGCCCTGAAGAAGTACTTTGGATTTGACACATTCAAAGGCGATCAGGAGCGGATTATCCAGAACCTGCTGGACGGCAATGATACTTTCGTGCTGATGCCTACCGGTGGCGGCAAGTCACTCTGTTATCAGCTTCCCTCCCTGTTGATGGAGGGAACGGCCATCGTGATCTCCCCGCTGATTGCCCTGATGAAGAATCAGGTGGATGTCATCACGAACTTGAGTGAGGAGTCGGGCACGGCCCACTATCTGAACTCGTCGCTCAACAAAGCGGCCATCGACCAGGTGAAAACCGACATTATGGCAGGTAAGACCAAACTGCTGTATGTGGCACCGGAGTCACTGACCAAGGAGGATAACGTGGAGTTCCTGAAGACCGTGAAGATCTCGTTCTATGCAGTTGATGAAGCGCACTGTATCTCGGAATGGGGACATGATTTCCGTCCGGAATACCGTCGCATCCGACCGATCGTTAACGAGATAGGACAGGCTCCGATCATCGCCCTGACGGCGACAGCCACTGACAAGGTGCGCAGTGACATCAAGAAGAACCTCGGCATGGTGGACGCCAAGGAGTTCAAGAGCTCCTTCAACCGTCCGAACCTCTACTACGAGGTACGTCCTAAGACAAAGGATGTGGATAAAGATATCATCAAGTTCATCAAACAGCACCCGGGGAAGAGCGGTATCATCTACTGCCTGTCAAGGAAGAAGGTTGAGGAACTTGCTGCCATCCTGCGTGCCAACGACATCAAGGCTGCCGCCTATCATGCCGGTCTTGACTCCGCCACCAGGACACAGACGCAGGATGCCTTCCTGATGGAGGACATCGATGTGATCGTGGCTACCATCGCCTTCGGTATGGGTATCGACAAACCCGACGTACGGTTTGTGATCCATTATGACATCCCGAAGTCACTGGAAGGCTATTACCAGGAGACAGGACGTGCTGGCCGTGACGGCGGAGAGGGTATCTGTCTGGCTTTCTACTCAAACAAGGACCTGCAGAAACTCGATAAGTTCATGGAAGGTAAGCCTGTGGCAGAACAGGACATCGGACGACAGCTGCTGGTGGAGACAGCCGCCTATGCTGAGACATCGGTATGCCGACGAAAGATGCTGCTGCATTATTTCGGTGAAGAGTATCCAAAAGACAACTGTGGTAACTGCGACAACTGTCTGCACCCGAAGACAAAGATTGAGGCACAGGATCAGCTGGTCACAACCCTACAGGCAATCCTGTCGGTGAAAGAGAACTTCCGTAGCGACTATATCATCGATTTTATCACTGGCAAGGAGACCGATGAGATCCTGGCACATCACCACGAGGAACTGGAGAACTTCGGTGCCGGTGCCGACGATGATGATAAGATATGGAATCCCGTGATCCGCCAGGCCCTGATTGCTGGTTTCCTGAAGAAAGAGGTTGAGAACTATGGCCTGCTGAAGGTGACTGCTGCCGGTAAGAAGTTCCTGAAAGCCCCCCACTCTTTCATGATTGTGAAAGATGCGGAGTTCAATGATGACGAGGAGGCTGTGGATCATGAAGGCGGCATCAGTGCGCTCGATCCCACGCTGAGTGCGATGCTGCGAGACCTCCGTAAGAAGGTGTCGAAGCAGATGCAGCGTCCGCCATATGTGATCTTCCAGGATGTGTCGCTGGAACAGATGGCCACCGACTATCCCATCACCCTCGATGAGTTGAAGAACATCCAGGGTGTGGGTGAAGGTAAGGTGAAACAGCCTTATGCCAAGGAGTTTGTGGATCTCATCAAGCGATACTGCGAAGAGAACGGCATAGAGCGCCAGGTAGATATGCGGGTACGTACCGTTGCCAAGAAGTCGATGTTGAAGGTGAAGATCATCCAGAGCATCGACCGTAAGATAGCACTCGACGATATTGCTGATGCACAGGGTATCGACTTCAGCGAGTTGCTCGATGAGGTGGAGGCTATCGTCTATAGCGGTACGAAACTGAACATCGACTACTTCCTCGAGGAGGTGATGGACGATGACCATGTGGATGATATCTATGACTATTTCTGTGAGTCAGAGACCGACAAACTGAGTGTCGCTCAGGATGAACTCGGCAGCGACTACTCTGAGGATGAGATCCGACTGGTGAGAATCAAGTTCCTCTCAGAGATGGCGAACTAAAAGGTAAAAAAGTAAAAGAGTAAAAAGGTAAAAAAGAAAAAGATATGGCTTCATTTATTACAGACAAAATCGTGATGGACGGTCTGACATTTGACGACGTCCTGCTCATTCCGGCTTATTCTGAAGTACTGCCGAAGACGGTAGAGTTGAAAACCCTTTTCTCTCGTAACATCGAGTTGAATGTACCGTTCGTGACGGCGGCCATGGATACCGTCACAGAGTCACAGATGGCCATCGCCATCGCTCGTGAGGGTGGTATCGGTGTGATCCACAAGAACATGTCGATCGACGACCAGGCCCGTCAAGTGGCTATCGTGAAGCGTGCCGAGAATGGTATGATCTACGATCCGATCACCATCCCCCTGGGTGCCACGGTGGCACAGGCCCTCGAGATCATGTCGGAGTATCATATCGGTGGTATCCCCGTCGTGGATGACGACCGTCATCTGGTGGGTATCGTGACTAACCGTGACCTCCGCTTTGAGCGTCGTCTGGATCGTCCCGTCGATGAGATCATGTCGAAGGATCATCTGGTGACAACCCATCAGCAGACCGACCTGACAGCCGCTGCTCAGATTCTGCAGGAGAATAAGATCGAGAAGTTACCCGTGGTGGATAAGGACAACCGCCTGATCGGCCTCATCACCTATAAGGATATTACGAAGGCGAAGGACAAGCCCATGGCCTGCAAGGATGAGAAGGGTCGTCTGCGTGTGGCTGCCGGTGTTGGTGTCACATTTGACACCCTCGACCGTATGCAGGCACTGGTGAGCGCCGGTGTGGATGCCATCGTTATCGATACGGCTCACGGTCACTCTAAGTCGGTGATCGAGAAACTGAGAGAGGCAAAGATGTCATTCCCCAACATCGACATCGTAGTGGGTAACATCGCGACGGGCGAAGCCGCCAAGATGCTGGTTGACAACGGTGCCGACGCCGTGAAGGTCGGTATCGGTCCGGGCTCTATCTGCACCACGCGTGTGGTGGCAGGTGTCGGTGTACCCCAGTTGAGTGCCGTCTATGACGTCTATAATGCCCTGAAGGGTACAGGTGTGCCCCTGATTGCCGACGGTGGTCTGCGTTACTCAGGTGATATCGTGAAGGCACTGGCTGCCGGTGGTAGCTGTGTGATGATCGGTTCGCTGGTGGCCGGTACCGAGGAGAGTCCTGGTGATACCATCATCTACAACGGCCGTAAGTTCAAGAGCTACCGTGGCATGGGATCACTTGAGGCCATGGAACATGGTTCAAAGGACCGTTACTTCCAGTCAGACACCAAGGACGTGAAGAAGCTGGTACCCGAGGGTATCGCCGGTCGCGTACCTTATAAAGGAACAGTTCAGGAGGTGATCTACCAGATGGTGGGCGGTCTGCGCTCAGGCATGGGTTACTGCGGTGCTGCTACCATCGAGAAACTGCATGAAGCAAAGTTCACCCGTATCACCAATGCCGGTGTGAACGAGAGTCATCCGCACGACATCACGATCACCAGCGAGGCACCGAACTACTCACGTCCTAACGATTAAGAAGTGAAAAGGTCTCTACTACTTCCAGTACTCTGGTTCACCGCACTCACCACACAGGCACAGTCTGATCCTGTGGTGATGTCGGTGAATGGTGTACCCGTCACCCGTTCGGAATTCGTTCTTTCCTATCATCAGAATAACGGCAACGGACAGGCTGACCGGAAGACGGTGGAAGAATATGCAGAGCTTTATGCCATCTACAAGATGAAGGTGGCGGCAGCACTTGACGCCCGCCTCGACACCTCGGCAGCGTTCAGACAAGCACTGGCGACATACAGCAACGGTCAGGGCGGAAGCGGAGGCACCGTCATCAGCACAGACCTCCTGAAAGAGGCGCGACAGCGCTACGACAGAACGAAAAGAGCCATCGGAAGTCAAGGGCTGATCAGACCGGCGGAGATCTTTCTCCGACTGTCCACACGGGCATCGGACAGGGAGCAGAACCGGATTGCCCAACGGGCTGACTCCATTTGGAGAGCCTTACAGGCAGGTGCCGACTTCGCAGCCCTCGCCCGGAAGTTCTCTGACGACAGACAGTCTGCCAATCATGGCGGCGAGATGGGCTGGCTACAGCCCAATCAGAGTTTCGTGGAGTTCGAACAGGCAGCCTATGCCCTACAGAAAGGTGAACTGAGTCGTCCGATACTGGCACCAGACGGTTATCACATCATCTTGATGAAGGAACGGAAGCAGCTGGAACCGTTCGAGGTGCTGAAAGACGACCTTGTGCGTTCCCTCCAACAACAGGAGGTGAGACGGGCCATCGCCGGACAGACGGTCAGAGAGGGATCCGTACAACAGACAAAGACTTCTCAGAAAGACCAGACAAAGGCCTACCGCGATGGTCTGCTGGTGTATGAGATTACCAACCGTGAAGTTTGGCAACGGGCCAAGACCGATGAGATTGGACTGCGAGCGTGGTTTGATGCCCACGAGAAGACTTATGTGTCAACGGGGCCTCATTATCGGGGGGTGGCATATGCCACAAAGACCAAGGCCGATATGAAGGCAGTGAAGAAATACCTGAAGCGCCTGCCCTTCGAACAGTGGGAAGAGGCCTTACGCGCCACTTTCAACAGCGATGGTGAGGAGCGTGTAAAGCTGCAGGTGGGCGTGTTCAAGCCAGGCGATAACAGCACCATCGACCGTGAGGTGTTCAAACGTCGCGATGCGACGGCACAGATGGATACAGCCTACCCCTTTGAGGCTGCCTTTGGAAAAAAGCTCAAAAGATATCCTGAGAACTATAACGACGTGAGAGCTCAGGTCGTGGCCGACTACCAGCTGATGCTGGAGACGGAATGGGTGGCCTCGCTGCGCAGTCGTTATCCTGTACAAATAAACCAAGAAATATTGAAAACAGTAAACCAGTACCAATGAGTGTATTAAAAAGAATGATTCCGGTTGTCATGATAGCGGCTCCCCTGTTCGGTGTCGCTGCATCAAGTTATCCCGGCATGAACAGCATGACAAGCTCTGCCAGTCCGGCAGACTCTGATTCCGTATCAATGGGAACAGTCATCGACGAGGTGATATGGGTGGTAGGCGACGAGGCGATCCTGCGCTCTGACGTGGAGACCATGCGTATGCAGGCTGCCTTGGAAGGTGTGAAGTGGAACGGCAACCCCGATTGTATCATCCCTGAGCAGATTGCCGTACAGAAGCTGTTCAAACATCAGGCAATCATTGACAGTATTGAGGTGACTGATGCCGAGGTGGCCCAGGAGGTGGAGCAGCAGATCAGTTACTGGCTTGACATGGTGGATGGCTCCCGGGAACGTCTGGAGGAATACAAGCACCAGCCGTTGTCACAGATCCGTAATGACCTGCGTGACGAGATGAAAGACCGTCAGATGGTTCAGAAGATGAAGCGCAAGCTCGTAGAAGATATCTCCATAACACCGGCAGAGGTACGTCGTTATTTCAAGGACATGCCGCAGGACAGCATTCCCTTCGTACCGACAGAGGTGGAGGTGCAGATCATCCAACAGACCCCGCGCATCGATCCGGAGGAGCTGAACCGTGTGAAAGACGAGCTGCGTGACTATACGGAGCGTGTGAACAAGGGAGAGGCTTCGTTCCAGACACTGGCACGACTCTACTCCGAGGATCCGGGTACAGCCCGTCGTGGTGGTGAACTCGGTCTGGTGGGTCGTGGAACCCTCGATCCCGCTTTTGCGACAGTGGCTTTCAACCTCACAGACCCTAAGAAGATATCAAAGATCGTGGAGTCGGAGTTCGGTTTCCACATCATCCAGCTCATCGAGAAACGCGGTGAGAAGGTGAATGTGCGCCATATCCTCCGTAAACCCGTTGTCTCCGAAGAGGCCATCGAGAAGACACTGGCACGTCTGGACTCTATCTCTGATGACCTCCGTGCCGGCAAGTTTACTTTCGAAGAGGCTGTCCCCGCCGTCTCGGATGATAAGGACACCAGGTTGAGTAAGGGTCTGATGTCAACCAACATGATGCAGACCGGTCACACCTCTTCCCGTTTCAGGATGCAGGACCTGCCCCCAGAGATTGCCAAGGTGGTAGATACCCTTCAGGTAGGACAGATTTCAAAAGCGTTCCAGATGATCAACCAACGCGGAAAGACCGTCTGTGTGATTGCCAAACTGAAAAACCGCATCGAGGGTCATAAGGCCACCATCACGGAGGACTTCCAGGTACTAAAGGATGTGGTGCAGAACAAACGTCAGGAGGATCTCATCCACCAATGGGTGGTTAACAAGATCAAGAATGTATATACGCGTCTGAACGATGAGTTCAAGGACTGTCAGTTTGAGTTCGAAGGGTGGATTAAATAGAACTGAGAAGTGAGAAGTAAGAGGTCTTTTATCGTGTTGGTGGCGCTGACCCTGATGCTGGGGTTAGTCTCCTCCTTTGCTCAGAAACAGAAGAAGCGTCCTGTACGGAAAGCCAAGGCGCAGGACTCCCGTGTCTATCTGGTTCATGCCGACCTCCTGCATTTCGATGAACGGGAGAATCCCAATGCGACCATCCTCAACGGCAAGGTACATTTCACCCACCAGGGGGCCCGTCTCTATTGCGACAGTGCCTACTTCTATGAGGCCAGCAACTCTTTCGAGGCCTTCGGACATGTGAAGATGTATCAGGGCGACACCCTCTCATTGTTGAGCGACTATGCCTTCTACGATGGTAACGAGCAGTTGGCACGAGCCCGCTATAACGTGGTACTGACCCACAAGAAAACCAAACTCTTCACCGACAGTCTGGACTTCGACCGTATCTACAACAACGCCTATTTCTTTGAGGGCGGTAAGATGATCGACGGCAAGACGACGCTAACGTCCGACTGGGGCGAATACAACACCGAGACGAAGATGTCGGTGTTCAACTACGACGTGAAGATGCAGAGTCCGAAGTTCTTCCTCACCACCGACACCCTCTATTACGACACCCGTATCTCAATGGCACATATCGTCGGACCCTCGAACATCACGTCGGGTGAGAGTCATATCTATTCGGAACAGGGCTATTACGACACGAAGAACGACCGTGCCAGACTGATGAACCGTTCGGTGCTGACCAACGGTGGGAAGATGATGGTGGGCGACAGCGTGTATTATGACAGCAAACAGGGCATGAGTCAGGCTTTCCGCAACGTGGTGTATGTCGATTCACTGAACCGTAATAAACTGACAGGTAACTACGGAGAGTACTACGACTACACGGGCTACGCCATGTGTACTGACAGTGCGGTGGCGATCGACTACTCCCAGGGAGACTCACTCTATATGCATGCCGACACGTTTAAGATCGTGACCTTTAACATCGAGACCGACTCCGTCTATCGAAAGATCCATGCCTATCATCATGTCAGGGCCTATCGCCGTGATGTGCAGGCTGTATGCGACTCACTGGTCTATAACTCCAAAGACTCTTGTATGACAATGTACCATGACCCGATCCTCTGGAACAACGGTCAACAGCTGGTGGGCGATCAGGTAGATGTGTACCTCAAAGACTCGGTGATCGATCATGCACATATCTATGATAACAGTTTCTCGATCCAGCAACTGTTGAGCGATACGACCTGCTACAACCAGGTGTCGTCGAAAGAGATGTTTGCCTTCTTCGTCAATGGGGAAATCCGTGAAGCGAGGGCGAAGGGCAACGTACTGATCGGCTATTACTTTGAAGAAGGCGACAGTGTGCCTATCATCTATAACTACCAGCAGACCTCCGAACTCCGGATGTTCATGAAGGGCAAGAAACTGGAGAGCGTGTGGACACCGAAGACCAGCGGTACGATGTATCCGCTGAACCAGATTCCTGAGGATCGCAAACGGCTGCCAGGCTTTATGTGGTACGACTATATCCGTCCGCTCGACAGATACGATATCTTTAACTGGAGACCCAAGAAATGAGTGATGTGATTCATCTGCTTCCTGACAGCGTGGCCAACCAGATTGCTGCTGGTGAGGTCATCCAACGACCGGCTTCCGTTATTAAGGAGCTGGTGGAGAACGCAGTGGATGCCGGTGCAACGACCATCCATGTGGTAGTAGTAGATGCTGGACGAACGTCAATACAGGTGATCGACGATGGTAAGGGAATGTCGGAGACCGACGCCCGACTGTCATTTGAACGTCATGCCACCTCGAAGATCGCGAAAGCCGACGACCTCTTTGCCCTTCACACCATGGGATTCCGTGGCGAGGCCTTAGCCTCCATCGCAGCCGTGGCTCATGTGGAGCTTCAGACCCGCCGTGAAGCGGACGAAATAGGCAGCTGTATCAGAATCGCCGGTTCAAAGGTGGTGTCACAGGAGCCCGTATCCTGTCCGGTGGGCAGTAACTTCAAGGTGGAGAACCTCTTCTTTAATGTCCCTGCCCGCAGGAAGTTCCTGAAATCGAATGCCACCGAACTGAGTAATATCCTGACGGCTTTCGAACGGATCGTACTCGTATATCCCGACATCCATTTCACCCTCCATCATAACGGCACGGAGATGCTGAACCTCAAGACAGGCAGTCTGCATCAGCGCATCAGCGACGTGTTCGGGCGTCAGTACAGTCAGGATCTGTTGCCTGTGGAGGTGCACACGGCCATGTGCAGCATTACCGGTTTCATCAGCAAACCTGAAGGGGCCCGTAAGAAGAGCGGCCACGACTATTTCTTCGTGAACGGCCGTTACATGAAACACCCCTATTTCCATAAAGCGGTTGTCACCGCCTATGACCGTTTGATTCCTGAAGGGATGCAAGTGCCTTATTTCCTGTACTTCGAGGTGAATCCCAACGATATCGACGTGAACATCCATCCCACGAAGACGGAGATCAAGTTTGAGAACGAACAGGCTATCTGGCAGATTCTCACCGCCGCCGTGCGCGATGCCCTGGGAAAGTTCTGTGAGGTGCCCGCCATCGATTTCGACACACAGGGCAGCCCGGATATCCCACTTTACGACCCGGCCCGTCAGGTTGCCCCTCCGCAGCCTCACTATAATCCGGATTATAATCCCTTTAAGAGCTCTAGTCATTCAAGTTCATGGGAGTCCCTTTACGAAGGTCTGGAGAAAAGCCCTTCATCCGCTCCCGCCCCGGAAGAAGGTGAGATGTTTGGCCCCACCGATGATACCCAGACACCTGAGACAATCCTCTCGGAGAAGTCTCCCTCCCATTATCAATATAAAGGGAAGTACCTGATGACTGCCGTGAAATCGGGACTGATGATCATCGACCAGCATCGGGCTGACATGCGCATTCTCTACGAACGCTATATGGAACAGATGACGAACCATACCGCCAACACCCAGAAGCTACTCTTCCCGGAGGTGGTGCAGCTGGCTCCGTCGGAGGCGGTACTGCTGGGAAAACTCCTGCCCGAACTCACGAACCTCGGCTTTGAGCTGAGTGACCTCGGCGGCAACAGCTTCGCCGTCAACGGCGTACCTTCCGGTCTCGACGGTCTCGACCCAGTACAACTGGTTCGTCAACTGGTGGATGACTCTGGCACGATAACCTCACAGGTGAAGTCACTCAATGCCCAACTGGCGATGAGTCTGGCCCGCCATGCTGCTATCCCCTATGGACAACTGCTCAACAACGAGGAGATTGAGAACATCATCAACCAGCTGTTCGCCTGTTCCAACGTGAACTACACGCCTGACGGGAAAGCGATCCTTTGTATCCTCCCGCAAGGCGATATTGAGCAACTTTTGGGGTAAATTTGTTAAAGAGTGCTAATTTGAGACAATTTTTCGGCGTTTAATGCATGTAATTCAAAAAATATCCATACCTTTGCACTCGCTTAACAAAAAGGGCGCTTAGCTCAGCTGGTTTAGAGCATCTGCCTTACAAGCAGAGGGTCGGCGGTTCGAATCCGTCAGCGCCCTACATCGTGGTGGCCTCCGAGAAATAATGGTCTCTCAGCGGTTTCGTGACAGCCTCACCCTTCAAGGTGACGGTCTGCTGCAAACGGATATCCACTGAAGAGGCACCGATCTTCACAACAAACTGTCCAGGAGCGATATTCCACTGGCGCTTATCCTGATGACTGTAATAACCGAACTGATCGGTATAAAGCTTAGCCTTCACAGTCTTCGTCTCTCCCGGCTCGAGTGACACACGGGCAAAGCCCTGTAATTGGATCGGACGGATCTGCTGCGTGGCATCTTTCGGTGACAGGTAGATCTGTACAATCTCATCGGCAGCCATCTTACCAGTGTTCTTCACCTCAAACGATACATTCACGCTCTCGTCAGAAGTATTAACCTCGGCATCAGCTTTCAGGTTCTGATACTCAAATGTGGTATAGCTCAGACCATAGCCGAAGGGCCACTGTACGCGGGTATCTTTCTCTGTTGCATAGTTATAGCAGATAGGCTCATAGACCTCCTCTTTCGGATAACTGACAGAGAGTTTGGCAGAGGGAGAAATCTTACCATAGAGGATATCAGCCACCGCCTTACCGCCTTCCTCACCGGGATACCAGGCTTGGATCACGGCAGCACACTGCTCGGCAATACCGGAGATCACCTGAGCACGTCCACCGAAGACAACAAGTACCACAGGCTTACCTGTAGCCAGCAGCTCCTTCACATACTGCTCCTGCTTACCTGGCAGACGCAGTCCCTGACGGTCACGGTTCTCACCACAGAGCATCACGTTCTCACCCACGGCGGCAATAATCACATCACACTGCTTGGCCATCGCAAGCGCCTCAGCCTTGTCGATCTTCTCGCCGGCATCCACCTTACGGTGCAGCAGCTCAAACTCCCAGGCACGCTCATCACCCAGTTCAGAGAACTTGGTCTCGATATCCTCGGTCCAGTCGCAACCACGACTGTACATCAGGTTCACGTCCTTAGGTTTGCTGGCTGTCATCCCCTCAAACAGCGTCACCACCTCAGGATGCTCCAGATCTTCCATGTTCTTCTTCCAGAAGTAAGTCATGGCGGGGAAAGAATAGTCACCGCACATCGCCCACATCGAATTCGCATTCGGACCCGTAAGCAGGATGTTCTTGGCATTCTTCAGCGGAAGCACACCGTTGTTCTCCAACAGCACCACCGACTGCGAGGCGATATCATAAGCCGTCTGACGCTCCTCGGGGGTGTCGAGCACAATCTTCTCATTACTATAAAGGTAGGCATCCTTGTCAAACAGACCGGCACGGAACTTATGGCGCAGCACATCCTTCACGGCACGCTCCAGCGCCTCATCCAACACCAGACCTTTGTCGAGGGCATCCTGCAGATACTGATAATTGGCACCATGTGGAAAATCCACGTCATTGCCGGCATTGATGGCAGCAGTAGCTTTTTCCATCGGCGTCTCCCAATCAGGCAACTGATCGATGGCGGTGTAGTCGCTCACCACCATACCGTCGAAGCCTAAGTAGTCACGCAGGATATCCTTGAGGATCAGTCCGTTGGCGACGCAATTCGTCGTATCACCATCGGCATCGACCATCGCATGGTAACCGGGCATCAGCACCTTACTGCCAGCCACACGGATCATCGTCTCATGGGGCAACAGAATCTCTTCCATCAGCTCCTTCTCGGCAGCATCACCACCACCGCCGTAGCCGAGGTAGTGTTTCGAACAGGCACCCACACCTTTCTTCAGGTCACCTTGTTGCAGTCCCTTCACAAAGGCGGTACCCATCACAGCCGACAGATAGCCGTCCTCACCGTAGGACTCTTCCAGACGATTGAAGCTGGGGGTACGACACACATCAACCATCGGCGACAGCGCCAGCACACCACCCATCTTACGCATAGCGGTACTCGTCTGTCTGGTCTTCAACTCTGCCAGTTCGGCATTGAACGAACAGGCCTGTCCGATCTGCTGAGGATAGATGGTGGCACCTCGGGTGTTCACACCTGAGAGCACTTCCTCATGAAACAAGGCTGGAATACCGTTGGGGGTGTGATGGATGAGCCAGTCCTGTACAGCAGCTACACGATCACGCAGCACATTGGGATCGGTGGGTTTCTGCATGGCGAACTGTGAGAAATGACCGATGCCATCAGGAATCAGTTCACGACACTTCATCGTATCCAAGTTCCCCTGCTCATCGAACAGATCGTCCATATACATACTTCTCAACTGGGCAATGCGCTCTTTCTGCGTCATCTTAGCGTAAAGCTCGTCAACCTGCTGTTCCACCTGATCGACATTCGTATTACAGCTTGCCAGAAGCACTGTAATACCGATTAAAAGTTTTTTAGTCATCATACCTTGAGTTATCATTTTTGTTATTGCAGACCGTCAAGCTGTTTCTTCAACGCCTGCAACTCGTTACGCACGGCCAACAGGGCGTAGAGCACATCGGCTGTCTTATCTACGCCCTGTTTGTTGTGCGTCAGCATCTTGCGGGCGGCGGCAAGTTTGAAGCCGCGCACCTTCACCAGATTATGAATAAGGCGGATCTGCTCAATATCCTTCTCCTGATACTGACGGATCTTGGCAGGTCCGCTGGTCTTCGGCCTCAGAAAAGGAAACTCCTGTTCCCAGTACCTGAGCGTACTCTCAGGCAAGTCAAACATCTCCGCCACCTCCTTGATGGAGTAGTAGAGCTTCAGATTCTTGTTCAGATTCAACGCCATATTTATTCCTCCTTATTTATTGATTAGAGATTACACAGTTCTACGACCTTGTCGATGGCAGCCGAGAGCCCCTCGGCGTTCTTACCACCGGCACTGGCGAAGTGGGGCTGTCCGCCACCGCCGCCCTGCATCAGTTTGGCGGCCTCGCGCACCAATTGACCTGCGTTCAGGCCATGATCCTTCACCATATCGTCGCTGAGCATCACGTTCAGCATGGGCTTCTCGGCAAAGACAGAACCGACAACGCACACGAAGCTCTCCTGACACAGTTCGCGAACCTTAAACACCAGGTCCTTAGCGGCATCGGGGGCTATCGGCAACTGAGCTGTCATCACCTTCACGTCATTCACCAGACGAGCCTTGCTGACCAGTTCCTGAGCCAAGCTCTGTACCCGCTGAGCCTGGAACTGCTCAATATCCTTCTTCATAGAGTCATGCTCCTCGATATATTTCAAGATGGTGGCCTGCAGGTCCTTCGCGTTATTGAAGAAGCCCTTCACAGCCTTCAGGATATCTTCTGTCTTATAGAGCAGCTCCTCGCACTCCTTACCGGTCTTCGCCTCGATACGACGGATACCGGCAGCCACACTGCTCTCAGAGATGATCTTGAAGAAGCCGATCTTACCTGTTGCCTTCGCGTGGATACCACCGCAGAACTCACAGCTGGGACCGAAACGGACTACACGCACCTTGTCGCCGTACTTCTCACCGAAGAGAGCGATGGCACCAAGTTTCTTTGCCTCCTCGAAAGGCACGTCACGATGCTCATCGAGTTGGATATCCTCACGGATCATCTCATTCACCATGCGCTCCACCTGACGAATCTCCTCGTCGGTAACCTTCTGGAAGTGAGAGAAGTCGAAACGCAGGGTATCAGGTGACACAAACGAACCCTTCTGCTCCACATGGTCGCCGAGCACCTGCTTCAAGGCATAGTCGAGCAGGTGGGTAGCGGTATGATTGGCGGCTGAGGCGTCGCGTTTGTCGGTATCCACACAAGCCATAAACTGGGCAGCGGGATCCTTCGGCAACTGCTTCACGATATGCACACTCTGGTTGTTCTCACGCTTCGTGTCGATGATCTCGATGGTCTCTGCCTCATTGCAGATGACACCACAGTCACCGACTTGTCCACCCATCTCACCATAGAACGGGGTGTTGTCGAGCACGAGCTCATAGAACTCATTCTTCTTCTGTGTCACCTTACGGTAGCGCAGGATATGGCACTCATATTCAGTAAAGTCATAGCCCACGAACTGCTGTTCCGAACCCCCTAAGTTAGGGGGCAGGGGGTCTGAACCAGCGCCAGAAGTTCCCTCGTTCAGACCCCTGTCGTCCCCTAACTTAGGGGACACAACAACCCAGTCGCTATTCTCCACAGCGGCGGCATTACGGGCACGATCCTTCTGCTTCTGCATCTCCACATTAAACTGCGCCTCATTCACGGTAAAGCCGTTCTCACGACAGATCAGCTCCGTGAGGTCGAGGGGGAAGCCATAGGTATCAAACAGACGGAAAGCCTGCACACCGTCGAGCTCAGTCTTACCTGCGCCCTTCAGTTCTTCCATCGCCTTATCGAGCATGGAGATACCCTTCTCCAAGGTACGCAGGAAGGCATCCTCCTCCTCCTTCATCACCTTCGAGATCAGCTGCTGCTGAGCCTTCAGTTCGGGGAAGGCATCACCCATCTCATGCACGAGTGTCGGCACGAGCTTATAGAGGAAGCTCTCCTTCTGTCCGAGGAACGTGTAGGCATAACGCACGGCACGGCGCAGGATTCGGCGGATCACATAGCCCGCCTTCGCATTAGAAGGCAACTGACCATCGGCTATCGAGAAGCTCACAGCTCTCAGGTGATCCGCGCAGACACGCATGGCGACATTGATATCGTCCTGAGCCTTGTCCACCTCACCTTCTTCAAAGGTGGTATATTTCAGTCCTGTGATCTGCTCCTCAGCCTTGATGATCGGCTGGAAGATGTCGGTATCATAGTTCGAGTGCTTACCCTGTAGCATACGCACCAGACGCTCGAAACCCATACCCGTATCAATCACGTTCATCGAGAGTTTCTCAAGACTTCCGTCTGCCTTACGGTTGAACTGCATGAACACGAGGTTCCAGATCTCAATCACCTGGGGATCGTCCTGATTCACGAGCTCACGTCCGCTCTTGCCTGAGGCGGCACGCTGCTCAGGGGTACGAGAATCCACATGGATCTCAGAACAGGGACCGCAAGGACCCGTATCGCCCATCTCCCAGAAGTTATCGTGCTTGTTACCGTTGATGATATGATCCTCGGGCACATGCTTCGCCCAGTACTTAGCGGCCTCATCGTCGCGGGGGATATTCTCCTCCGGCGAACCCTCGAACACCGTCACATACAGGTCTGCAGGATTCAGTTTCAACACATCCACCAGATACTCCCATGCCATGTCAATAGCGCCTTCCTTGAAGTAGTCGCCGAAGCTCCAGTTACCGAGCATCTCGAACATCGTGTGGTGATAGGTGTCGTGGCCCACCTCTTCCAGGTCGTTGTGCTTACCCGACACACGCAGACATTTCTGCGTATCGGCACGACGGCGCGGCTCCGGGTCACGGGTACCTAAGATAATATCCTTCCACTGGTTCATACCAGCGTTTGTAAACATCAGTGTGGGGTCATCCTTAATCACCATCGGTGCAGAAGGCACGATGGCATGCTGTTTCGACTCAAAAAATTTCTTGAATGAGTCGCGAATCTCATTTGCTGTCATTTGTCTTATGTCTTATTCCTTAAAAATATAGTTCTAATTAAAACGCTGCAAAGTTACAACTTTTTTTTGAAACGATACTATGATTACCTAATTTTTTCTACACAGGAAAGTTTGGGATGCACGTTTCAAAGTTTGGAACGGAAATAGAATCACATAAAAAAAGATGGAAGAAATGATTCAAAAAGAAAAACCATCAAATTTCTCTTTTATCTCACAAAAAATGATTAACTTTGCACCCAAAAGGCTAAAGACCAATAAGAATGGACGACGAGACAAAAGACGACGAGATTTTGGAACAACAAGCGTCGGAAGACCAGAAAGAGGGCCATTCCGACTATAAACCCGTGAACCGCTTCGACGCAGCAGCAGTTCACCACCTCAGTGGCATGTACCAGAATTGGTTCCTGGATTACGCTTCCTACGTGATCCTCGAACGTGCCGTCCCCCACCTGGGCGACGGTCTGAAACCCGTACAGCGACGTATCCTCCACTCGATGAAACGCATGGACGACGGGCGCTATAACAAGGTGGCGAATATCGTGGGACACACGATGCAGTTCCACCCTCATGGCGATGCCTCGATTGGCGACGCCCTCGTGCAGATGGGACAGAAGGACCTGCTGATCGACACACAGGGTAACTGGGGTAATATCCTCACTGGTTCCAGTGCCGCCGCACCCCGATATATTGAGGCACGCCTCTCAAAATTCGCTCTCGACACGGTGTTCAATCCGAAAACGACGGAGTGGAAGATGTCGTACGACGGACGCAATAAGGAGCCAATCACGCTGCCCGTGAAGTTTCCGTTGCTGCTGGCACAAGGCGCCGAGGGTATCGCCGTCGGTCTGAGCTCAAAAATTCTCCCCCATAACTTCTGCGAGATCTGCGATGCCGCCATTGCCTATCTCCACGAACAGCCTTTCCAGCTCTTCCCCGACTTCCCCACAGCGGGCAGCATCGACGTATCGAAATACAACGACGGACAGCGCGGCGGGGTGCTGAAGGTACGTGCGAAGATTGAGAAGATCGACCAGAAGACACTTGTGATCCGCGAGATCCCCTTCTCGAAGACCTCTGAGACGTTGCAAGACTCCATCGTGAAGGCCATTGAGAAAGGTAAGATCAAGGCGCGGAAGGTGGAAGACCTCACCGCTGCCAGCGTTGAGATACAGGTGCACCTCGCCCCAGGCGTCTCTTCCGACAAGACCATCGACGCCCTCTTTGCCTTCACCGACTGCGAGATCAACATCTCGCCGAACTGCTGTGTGATCGAGGACAACAAACCGAAGTTCCTCACCATCAGTGATGTGCTGCGCCACAGTGTGGACCGCACGAAGGACCTCATCCGTCAGGAACTTGAGATCCGCAAGAACGAGCTCTTGGAACAGCTCCACTTCCAGTCGCTGGAGAAGATCTTCATCGAGGAGCGCATCTATAAAGACAAGAAATTTGAACAGGCACCCACCATCGATGCCGTCTGTGAGCATATCGACGAACGTCTGACACCCTACTATCCCACTTTGGTACGTGAGGTGACAAAGGACGACATCCTGAAACTGCTCGAAATCAAGATGCAGCGTATCCTGAAGTTCAATAAGGACAAGGCCGACGAGCTGATGGCACGTCTGAAAGCCGAGATCGAGGAGATCGACCGCGATCTGGCGAACCTCACTGAGGTCACCGCCAACTGGTTCCAGTTCCTCAAAGACAAATACGGCAAGGACCACCCGCGCCTCACTGAGCTCCGCAACTTCGACACCATCGAGGCCTCGAAGGTGGCGGAAGCCAACCAGAAACTCTATATCAACCGCACCGACGGCTTCATCGGTACAGGTCTGAAGAAGGACGAGTTCGTGTGCAACTGTTCCGACCTCGACGATATCATCATCTTCTACAAGGACGGTAAATACAAGGTGATTCGCGTGGCGGAGAAGGTATTTGTCGGCAAGGGCATCCTCTATGTGGCCGTGTTTAAGAAGAACGACTCGCGTACCATCTACAATGCCGTCTATCGCGACGGTAAGAAAGGCTGGTACTTCATCAAGCGCTTCAACGTGACCTCACTGACCCGTGACAAAGAGTACGATCTGACACAAGGCACGCAGGGCTCCCGCGTGATGTACTTCTCTGCCAACCCCAACGGTGAGGCGGAGGTCATCAAGGTGACACTCGACCCGAACCCGAAACTGAAGAAGATCTTTATCGACAAGGACTTCTCGGAGGTGATCATCAAGGGACGCGCCTCGAAGGGTAACCTGTTGACGAAGTTCCCCGTGCACCGCATCGGTCTGAAGAGTCACGGACACTCCACCTTAGGCGGTCGCAAGGTGTGGTACGACCCCGACGTAAACCGCCTGAACTACGACGAACACGGACGGCTGTTGGGTGAGTTCTTCGATGACGACCAGATTCTCGTCGTCCTGAAGAACGGCGACTACTACCTGTCGAACTTCGACCTGAACAACCACTACGAGGAGAATATCCTGCGCATCGAGAAGTACGATGCCGACAAGATCTGGACCGCCATCCTCTATGATGCTGACAATCAGGGCTATCCCTATATCAAGCGCTTCCAGATGGATGCCTCGAAGAAGAAACAGAACTGGCTCTCGGAGAATCCTGACTCCCAGCTCATCCTGCTTACCGATACCGCCTATCCCCGCATCCAACTCACCTATGGCGGTGCCGACGACTTCCGAGGCACTGAGGAGATCGACGCCGAGCAGTTTATTGCCGTCAAGGGCTATAAGGCAAAGGGCAAACGCCTTACCACCTATACCCTCGCCTCGATTGAAGAGCTCGAGCCAACCCGCTTCCCCAGTCCAACGAGCGAAAGTTCATCTGGCGACACCAGCTTAGACGACGAAGAAGAAGACCTCGACCCCGATGCCGGCAAGAGCGAACAGCAGGTCCGCGATGAGCTCATCGGTCAACTCCGCCTATTCGACGATGAAGAAAGTTAAGCTCATAGCACTCCTGACGCTCTGTGTTATCGGTGCGAGTGCCCAAAGCCACATGATCGGCTTCGGTCCCTCCCGCATCCTCGACACCTACATCTCGCAGGAGAAATTCTCGGGCGCCGGCTTCACCTATTTATATATATATGACGGCAGGAAACCTGGGAAACACTGGCAGAACACCATCGAACACGAGGTGGACCTCTCGAAGAGCAAAGACCGCAGCGGCAACATCAGCATGCTAGAAGGCAACTACAACCTCTACTGGGGACGTTACCGTCAGTGGCTGTTGTGCGATAACCGTCTGAAACTGCAGGCCGGCGGTCTGGCTAATGCCAACCTCGGCTTCCTCTACGACATGAGTTCCTCTAACAACCCCGCCCAGGCCCGCCTCGCCCTGAACATCATGCCTTCAGGCATCGCCACCTACCGCTTCACCCTCGGACAGCAGCGGTTCTCCTTGCGCTACGAGCTGAACCTCCCCTTGTTGGGAATTATGTTCAGTCCTAATTACGGGCAGTCGTACTACGAGATCTTTACACGAGGTAACTACGACAGGAATGTTGTGCCCACCACCTTCGTGAGTGCCCCCAACTTCCGTCAGATACTCACACTCGACTGGGAGCTCAGCACCAGATGGGCACTCCGCATCGGCTACCTGGGCAACTACCAGCAAGCCGACATCAATCACCTCAAGCAGCACATCTACACCCACCGTGTGCTACTTGGAATTTCCCGATGCCTATGAAAAAAATTCTGTTAGGCCTACTGGCAATTTTAGCAGTCTCTTGCGTCGATGTGACAGAGCACGAAGATTCCCCCCAAGGAAACTTCGAAGCCCTGTGGCAAATCATCGATGAACACTACTGTTTCCTTGACTATAAAAAACAGGTCTATGGGCTCGACTGGGATGTCATATATAATATATTTAAGGTACGCGCGAAAGGACCGATGGACGATTACCAGCTCTTCGAGGTACTTACCGAGATGCTTTCCCAACTGAAAGACGGACATGTGAACCTCTACAGCTCCTTTGACAACGGACGCTACTGGCACTGGCACGAGGACTACCCCACGAACTTCAGCGATACGTTGCAGCGCCGTTACCTCGGTACCGACTACCATATCGCCTCGGGAGCCCAGTACCGCATCCTCGACGATAACATCGGCTACCTCTACGTGGGCAGCTTCTCCTACGAGATGGGAGAGAGCTCGCTCGACGAGATCATCAAGTACTTCGCTTTCTGCAATGGACTCATCGTGGATATACGCAGCAATGGCGGTGGCGAACTCACCGCTGCCGAACGCCTCGCCGCCCGTTTCTGTCATGAACGCACCCTCACAGGTTATCTGCAACATAAGACAGGCAAAGGTCATAACGACTTCTCCGACATGGAGCCCCAGTACATCGAGCCCTCCTCGCGCTACCGCTGGCAGAAACCCGTCGTGGTACTCACCAACCGAGAGGTGTACTCCGCCGCCAACGACTTCGTGAAGATCATGAAGTGCTTCCCCGAGGTGAAGACCGTAGGCGACCAGACAGGCGGTGGTGCCGGTATGCCCTTCACCTCCACCCTGCCTAACGGATGGACGGTGCGCTTCTCGGCCTGTCCCTCTTACGACCGGAACCGTCAGCAGATAGAATTCGGCATCGCCCCCGACTATCCCGTGGGTCAGACTGACGCCGATTTTGCCAAAGGACGTGACACATTGATAGAATTTGCACGAAAACTTTTGGCTGAATGAAAAGTTTTGTGTAACTTTGCACCCGCAAATCATAAAATTGGAATTGACTTCGTCGATCCGCGCCTGTGGCGGAATTGGTAGACGCGCCAGACTTAGGATCTGGTGTTCACGACGTGCAGGTTCGAGTCCTGTCAGGCGAATATGACAAAAAAACATAGTATTTAATAAAAAAAACATAAAAATCCTTGCACAATTAGAAAATAATTCATACTTTTGTCTCCGATTTATATAAATTAACGCATAGTAAGCAAGATATATTTTTAGTTTAATTGTTTAATTATAATTTTTAAGTTCAAATGAAAAAGAAAATTATTAATGGTATCATGATGGTAGCGCTGGTAGCTGCTACCTCAACATCATTCGTTTCTTGTAAGGACACGAACGAGGATGTAAGAGTTGAGATGCAGCAGGAGTACGCTACCCTGTTAGGCAAGCTGAACGCTATGGAAGAGAAGTACGGTGACCTGGACGGTCGCGTAGGCGACCTGGAGACCAAGGTCGCAAACCACGCTGCAGACATTGCAACTCTGCAGACTGAAGTTGACCTTCTGGAGTCTTGGATTGTTGACGCTTTCAGTAAGCTCGTTTACGGTGTTGAGATTTCTGGCACTTACAACAACATGCTCGGTTCTATCAATATCCCAGGTTTCGAGCCTAAGATGTTGATCAACAACTGGGGTGTAGCTTCTGAGACAGGTTCTTTCCCTGATTCAGAACTGAATAAAGGCATCAAGATCGAGTGGGCTGCTGGCGATGAGCTCGGCACAAACGCTAATAACCGTGGTTTCGCTGGCTACGTTTATGCTAACGTGAACCGTTACATCGATTCAACACCTATGTTGTCAAAGGCTCAGGGTGGTGAGCTCTTCGAGATTACCATTGCAAACTCTGCTGGTGAGGATGTTGAAGGTCTGATCGTTGGTAACGTTGACGAGAATGGTGGTCCTACCAAAGACGTTCTGAGCTGGGGTTGGACTCGTGCTGACAACAACATCTTCAAGTTCGGTGTTGGTTATCAGGGTGAGAATGCAAAGAACTTCAAACCTGCCAAGATTGACCTGGCTAGATTTAAGGCTGACCTGAAGAAGGTTTGGGCTGATCGTAACCGTGCTACAGGCACCAGCAAGGAGGCTCTTGGCCGTCTGTTCGCTGACCTGTACTACAACCTCGCTACAAAGGATTACAACGCAAAGAAGTACATGCTGAAGTTCAAGTGGGCTGAAAGTTCTGTTCAGACTGAGTCTAAAGACGACGATGCTTACACAGCTGACCCCACTGACGCAAACGGTGATGTAATCAAGGTTGATGAGAATAAGAAGGAGGCTACCGGTCTCGAGCACATCGCTACCTCTGAGGCTGAGCTCGTATTCGCAACCATCAAGCCTCTGGGCTTCAACTCTGGCGACGCTCTGGCTGAGAAGGTTAACAGCATCACAAAATCTACCAATCGTCTGATTGAGAAGATGGAGCCTGTAGTTGATCGCATCATGAACCGCGTTCAGAGCCAGCTGAAGCTCGACAACCTCTATCTGGATGAGACCGCATTCGATAAGATTAAGATGAACGATGATGGTAAGTATGTGATTGAGCTTCCTGCTAATACAAACATTGGATATACATGGGTATGGAATGGAACTACTTGGAATCAGGAGCCTGTCTGGACAGGTAACGATCCTGCTCAAATCAACATTGACGACCTCGTAACTCCTATGGTAGGATCATTCGGTAAGATCAACGATTTCATCGATAACGTTAAGTCGATGATTGGCAGTATTAACGGTAAGAACGTAGGCGACTACCTTGAGAAGTTCACCAACAAGGCAAACAAGCTGTTTGCTAACCACTCAGACCAACTGTTGCGCCCTGTACTGCTCGCTATCAACAGCAATGGTGATGTAACCAAGGTTTCTGGTATCAAGGCTATGCCTTATGTGGCAAGTGGTGAGATTACTCTGAAGCCCACAACTTTCACTGCTGAGCTCATCGCTCCTTGCTATGCTAAGTTCGTAGGTTGTAAGGACATCACGGCAGCCAACTTCAACGAGACACTCTTTACAGGTGACAGAGAGCTGAAGTTCACTCCTGAGGCTGGCAAGACTTATGAGATTGTTTACGAGGCAGTTGACTTCTTCGGCAACAAGTTCAAGCAGACATACTACATCCAGGGTAAGTAATTAACATTCGCGAACTAAATAATAATAGTATTTAAAGATATGAAAATGAAGAAAACAATATTGTCTTGCCTGATGCTGTTAGCTGGTCTGACTGCATCTGCACAGGAGCAGAAAGGCACGACAGAATATGTCTTCGAGCCGCACTGGTATGTTAACATCCAGCCTCTGGGTGTTCAGTATACCCTCGGTGAGATTAGCATGGGTGACCTGATGTCATACAACGTACAGGCTGCCGTTGGTCGTGAGTTCAATAAGGTAATCGGTGGTCGCTTCGCTCTCAATGCTTGGCAGAGCAAGGCCGGTTCAAAAATTAGTGGTGTTGATTACAAGTGGAAGTGGAACTACATCGCTCCTACTGTTGACATTACTTTCAACCTGTCAAACCTCATCTCTGGCGTGAACCCCAACCGCGTATTCACCGTTGGTGCATTCGCTGGTCTCGGCATGAACATCGGATGGGGCAACGACGAGGCTAAGAACGTTGACGCTACTCTGAGACAGACAACTACCGCAAGATGGCAGGATGATGACGGTCAGATAAAGACTGATAACAGCTACGAGGCTGGTCTCGACTACCTGTGGGACGGCACCAAGGCTCGTTTCCTCCTCCAGGCTGGTTTGACTGGTGACATCAAGATCAACGACAAGTTCGCTGTTACTCTTGAGGTTAGCGCCAACACCCTGAGCGACAAGTACAACTCAAAGAAGGCTAAGAACTGGGATTGGTACTTCAACGCCCTCGCTGGTTTGAAGATCAACCTTGGTCCTACCTACTCAACCAAGTTCATCCCCGCTCCAGAGCCTGAGATCCGCTATGTTGAGAAGATTGTTGAGAAGATCGTTGAGGTTCCCGCAGCTCCTGCTGAGACTGCTGCTGAGCCACTCCGTCGCGATATCTTCTTCCTGATCAACAAGTCTAACATCCGCACCTCTGAGGCCTCTAAGGTAGACGACATCGTTGCTTACCTCAATGAGAACAAGGATGCTAAGGTTCAGGTAACTGGTTATGCTGACGCTGGTACTGGTAACGACCGTATTAACGACCGTCTCGCTGCTAAGCGTGCCGATGCTGTTGTAGCTGCTCTGAAGAAGGCAGGTATCTCAGCTGATCGCATCAGCTTCGATAGCAAGGGTGCTCGTGTACAGCCGTTCGCTGATAACGACAGCAACCGTGTATCAATCTGTATCGCAGAGTAATCTTCCGATTATAGATCAAATTTCAAGCCCAGCCCCAAATCGGGCTGGGCTTCTTTTTTAAACTTAAGCACATGAAAAAAATCTTTACTTGCCTATTATCTGTTATCGTAAGCCTCGGTGCCTATGCACAGATAACCGATGGTTACTACCGTCTGAAATGCAAACAGACTGGTCGGTATATCGCTATTCACAACGACTATGTGAATAAGGAAAGTGCTAAAAGAACAGGAAACGTGGATCTACAGTCGTTAGAGACGATCGAAGACTTCGACGAAGTAGTGAATGATCCAGGTAGCATCATCTATATGAGGAAAACTCCAAATGGCTGGGCCATTGATGGACAGGGATTCACCACGCAAGGCAAATTAGACCTGCAGCTTACAGAAATAGATGGTGCCTACCGTGTGTGGGCTACCATTACAAGCGATGGTATGACTTTAACAAGATACCTGCGTGACTACGAGGATCAGACTGGCAAAAGCTATATCACAACAGACAAAGATAAATCAAGTAACTGGGAATGGTATTTTGTACCAGTGGAAGGAGACAACTATATGGGACTGAAGGGCGACGTGAAAGTAGGCTCTGACTATTACACCACGATCTACGCAACGTTCCCCATTCAGCTTGGCAGCAAGATGAAAGCTTATACGGTGAGTAGCTTAACAACCAGCTCATGCACACTTGAAGAAATTGGCGACATCGTGCCACAATACACACCTGCCGTGATAAAATGTGCTGGCGAGAAAGCATCAGACAACAAGGTAACGCCCTTGGTATGGGATGAAGAGATGATTATTGGCAACAAGCTCAGTGGCGAGATCTTCTGCTACCCCGTTACCACACCGAGTGGCAAAGAGCGCAGAGACAATCCTGCCTGGAATACACTAGACTATGACCCAGAGACCATGCGTGTCATTGGTGAGTCAGACGGAAAGCTCTGCTTTGTTACTTCCAGCACCCTGAGGTTTATACCGGCTAACACAGCCTTCCTGGATGTACCGTCAGATGCAGCAGCTGTCATGACAACCGACGGGACCACAGGTATCGGGGGTGTAAAGGTGGAGACAACAACAACCGTCAAGGGCCGTTACACACTTCAGGGCGTACCCCTGCCTGACCATGTAGAGCCACACGGCATCTATATCGAAGACGGAAAGATCGTTTTCAAAAAATAAAAAGCTCCCAATTGGGGGCTTTTTTTAGAAAAAAAACTATCTCTTTTTAGCAAAATTCATATTTTTGTTACCAAAATTATAAAAAATTCCAATAAAAATTTGTTTGTTATATAAATATTTCCTATATTTGCACAAGAAAACAAAACAATTAATATTAAATACTACATTATTTATTAATTTTATAACCTATGATGAAAAAGAACTATTTTGGCAAAATCTTTGCGATAGCAACAGTTTTTGCAGGCTTATCTCTGACGAGCTGTAACAAGAATGACAATGCGATCATCAACGGTCAGGTTTTTGAGCCATCTAATTTTGAGTTAGTTGAGGGAGGTGCAGTGATTAATGCAAATACACCTTCTGAAGTTAGCAGAATGGTTACCCGTCTGAGACAGGAAATTCTTAAGGCCGCTGAGAACAAGGAGACCTTTACCATCAACATCAACGCTGCAGCACTCAATGCCACAGCTGGTGATAACACCCTCAGCTTCTTAACTGTGAGAAACGGTGACCTCGTGGTTAACTTCAATGGTACCATCACCACCGATGAGCCTCTGGTGCTCGAGAGCAAGGGTGTGGATGAAAATCAAGGTAGTTATGGTACAGCTATCAACAAGGTGGCATTCAATTTCCCCGCTGGCACTTCTAACATTGATTTAAACGTAAACATGCCAAAGTCATCAGTGACGATCAAGCCGACCAGTGGTAGCTTAGGCATTAACGAGCTTTCAACTAAAACAGCATGGACCACTATGTACATTGAGAGTGGCGTTACAGTAAACTGGCTGAATCTTGAAGGTGGAAATGTTGTCATTAAGAATGGTGGTAAGATTAACGGAGTTGAATCCACGCATTTGAATGTATATCCTGATGGTCTTACGTTTAAAGGACGGAATGGTAAATATGATCCTGAGACAGATACATGGGTATATACTGATTTTCCTTATTTGGTTAAAGACTCTCTTCGTACCAGCACAAGCTATACCGACAAAGATTTTTACATGGTTCAGAATGGTAAACTTCTTGCACAGGAAAATGGTGATTATTCTACATTCAATACTTGGGGAACAGAAGCAAAAGTTTCAGCTGACCCATTTGAAATCATTATCCCTGACGGAGTAAAAGCTTGGACATGGAAGAACTGGAATGGAGACTATAACAAACAGAACTGGCCCAGTGTTAACGTAACTGGTGAAGGCAATGCTACTTTCATGTATAATGGTGGGGAAGACGAAAAAGGTAAGATTAATCTTTATAATAATGGAATTGATCTGAGTAGCATCAATAAACTTACCAATGTAACAGTTGATTTTACCCATGCATTGGTATGGAATTCTGATGACAGCAAATATGAGGTTCTGGAAGTGGACACTGCTTCAAACAACTATAAATGGACTAATATTACTCTGCCTATAAACAGTGAGAACTGTACATTCAATGCCAAGCGATTCTTTATGGCTAATAATCTTGCTGATGGCATCGTATCATCAACTCATAAGAACAGTATATTTAATAGCCTGAAGAATGATCAAAATTACACATTCGAGGCATATTTCCCCGCTCAGAATGATAAGCGTAAGTCATTCACACTAGCATTTGACACTTGCGAATTCGACCAAGTTAAATTCGGATCAGGTTTCAACGGTGATGGGGAAACAACTAAAGACTACAAGGGTTATATCTCATTCGCCAACTCTAAGATCGGTGGCAAGGCTGTTAGTAAGACAACCGATATGATTGCTTGGGCATGGCCTTGGACAGATGGTGAAACAGTTAAAGCCGAGACATTCTTCACCATCGATGGCGTAAATTACAAACCTATTGAGAAAGACAATAAGTGGTATCTCTTAGAAGTTGAATAATTCAAGTAATTAATCAATACACTAAAAAGAAGGATGCACGCCTGTGCATCCTTCTTTTTTTAGATTTAATTCTAGCACTTTTTTGATTTAAATGTAACAAGTGCTGGAATTAAATCTAGCAAAAACACCTTAAAAGATCGTTTTCGTAAAGCGTACGCTGATGGAGGGATAAACCTTCAAGCCTCTAATAAAATCAACATAATCGCCTACTTTACCTTTAATGTTCTCAATATCCTTAGTCAGGTTTGTGCCATCGTGGGTATAGAGATCAGGCGCACCCCAGAACAACAAACCAGCATCGAACGATACTTTCCAGTCATCACGGTTTTTGCAGAGGCGACCGCCATAGCCAAAGCCCAGATAAGGCTTGAAAGCACTCGACTTGGCATAGACATGCACCTGGTTGTCTTCACCCGGCTCCACAACATAGGCATCACCCTTTTTATGGATCAGGAGGCCCTCAGGACTATACATATCCTCCTTATATTGTCCCAGCTGGAAGCCCATACGTCCATTATTGAGAATTGTCTGCTCCTGCATAGGGTTCAGCTCAGGGCTGAACTTCTGACCACCAATGGTGATATCCAAGATAGCATCACCAGTATAATAGGCGTTCTCCACGCGGTCATAGATATGATTATACATGCCAACAGCCAGCAACGAGGTCATAGCGTCGATGGCGTTGTCGGCCCTTGCAAACTGCGAGGGACCCAGATAGAAACCTGCTGTGAAGTGCCAGTGCTTGTTGGTCTTGAAGGGGAACACATCAACGAGCAACTTGAAATTGTTCATGGTGGGTTTACCAATCATCTCCACATGATTATCCACGTTGTAACCTGTGAGTTCCTTGAGAGTCTTTGCCAGTCGATCAAAGCGACTCTCCACACGGTTTCCGTTGGCATCGTACTTCTCTGCAGGCTCACCACCTACCTCGATGGGGAAATCCACAGGAAAGTGGATCTGGGGCATAAACTCATAACCGGCACGCAGCTGCACGTAATTACCGATGGGCGTTGCCACATCGAAACCGATGCCGGAGGTACCCAGGGTAACGGAGAGATCAAGATGATCGAAATAGCCAAGCGTATTCTTCTGATTTGTCTCGGCTGTCTGGCCGACTGACGTCAAGGCTCCAGCCAGGAATGTTATCACTAAAAACTTTCTCATTTTCTGTTTTTATTAAAAATGTGCTATATTATAAAATATGATAGACTACACCAATGTTGATGACCGGATAGACCGGCAGTTTCTTGAATTTGCTGACATAGTCGCCTTTCTTGCCAGGGATGTTTTTGATATCCTTCACGAGATTGACATCGTCGCTGGAAACTTTTAACGAAGGAGCACCACCCCAGATCAGCACACCTGCATCGACGGCAAACTTCCATTTATCCGTTTTCTTCTCCAGGCCCACACTCTTAAAGGGCAGTTCGTAGCCCACACCGATATAAGGCTTGAAGCTGTTGGTTTTCAACTCAATGTTCAGGTTACCCTTGTCGTCGGGCATCATCAGATAAGTATCACCCTCGTGGTGCTGAATATCCCTGACGGGGTCAGTGCAATCCTTATCATACTTACCCATATAGAGACCGGCATAGCCCCAACTATACATCTCATCACCCGGATCGATCTTTTCGTATAAGGAGTTATAAGCGGCAATCGTGACGAGGGTGGCTTCATAACGGCTGTCGGGCGTGATGTTCGCAAGACGTTCTGGCCCCCAATAGAGACCTGCTGTAACACGGAACTTCTTCTCGTCATCAAGCGGGAACCAATCCACGAGGATCTTAGCGTTGAACATCGAGAGCATACCCGACATCTGCACCTGCTTCATCATACGGTAACCTTTATAAACCTGCATGACCTCCTGCACATCGTCGAAGTGTTTCTGATCGTTGCCGACATAGACTTCGCAGGTCATCGTCTTTTTAAACCAAGGCAGATAGGAGATACCGCCACGCAGACGCCAGTTCTCACCAAGTGGTGTGGCTGCCTCAATGTTAATACCCGTCGTACCCAAGGCGGCCATCACATCCAAATGCTGAAAGGCACCACCCCAGTGGAGCGTCTTATCATACTTCTGTGGTTGGATCGCCGACACATACTGGGCACGGATTGAAACC
The DNA here is from genome assembly GCA_900315695.1 of uncultured Prevotella sp. GTDB lineage: Bacteria > Bacteroidota > Bacteroidia > Bacteroidales > Bacteroidaceae > Prevotella. Next base: position 59,159 of record ONAE01000009.1, read on the forward strand.
ACACTCAGCATCATCACCAAAAGAAAAGCACATCTCTTCATAATCTGTCGAATTTTATTCTTTCCACTTCTCATTTCATTCGCCATGCGCCATGACGCTCTACCATCGGCACAACGACCTCCTCGTTGGTGGAGTCACCGAAACAGAGCACAAGAAACACATTCGTGAGCTGCTGCACCGTATCGGTGGTGACATTGGACACACGCACCTCCAGCACACCGCGATGCTCCTGCTCCTGACGCGCCATGAACTGACGGAGGTTATCGAGCATCTGACTGCGGTAGCTCTCCTCACCGGAAAGCTCACGCTGATCCATGCCTTCGTAGAACTGCTCGTACTCACCGTGGATCAGGTGCTCATAGTAGCCCTTCGCCGCTAGAGAGGCAAGCTCCTCTCGGCTAGGACCGCCACAGGCAGCAACCAGAAAGACCAGAGAGACCAGATACTTCCTCATTTCTGCCTTACAAAAACATTTATCGGCGAGCCCGTGAGTGTCCAGTTCTCACGGATCTTATTCTCCAGGAAGCGCTTATAGGGCTCCTTCACATACTGTGGCAGGTTGGCATAGAACACGAAGGTAGGAATCTGCGTGTCGGGCACCTGAGCCACATATTTGATCTTGATATACTTGCCTTTCACTGAGGGCGGCGGATAAGCCTCGATCAGCGGCAGCATCACCTCGTTGAGCTTCGACGTGCCGATCTTCGCCTTACGGTTCAGATAGACCTCCTTCGCCGTTTCCAGCACCTTGAAGATACGCTGTTTGGTGAGGGCAGAGGCGAAGATGATGGGGAAATCGACAAACGGCGCCATACGCTCACGGATGGCGTTCTCGAAGGTCTTGATAACCTCCTGTGACTTATCTTCCACCAGATCCCACTTGTTCACCACGACAACGAGCGACTTGTTGTTCTTCTGGATGAGTTGGAAGATGTTCATATCCTGTGCCTCAATGCCACGGGTGGCGTCGATCATCAGGATACACACATCGCTGTTCTCGATGGCACGGATGGAGCGCATCACCGAGTAGAACTCCAGATCCTCTGTCACCTTGTTCTTACGGCGGATACCAGCAGTATCCACGAGGTAGAAGTCAAAGCCGAACTTATCGTAACGGGTGTAGATGGAGTCGCGGGTAGTACCCGCAATCTCCGTCACAATGTTACGGTCCTCGCCGATGAAGGCGTTGATGATGCTCGACTTACCGGCATTCGGACGTCCCACAACGGCAAAGCGGGGAATGCCGTCCTCGAGATCGTCCTTGGCCTTCTCGGGCAGTACCTTGATCACCTCGTCGAGCAGGTCGCCAGTACCACTGCCTGTGGCGGCGCTGATGGGCCAGGGATCACCCAGTCCGAGCTTATAGAACTCATATTGATCGTAGAGGTCCTTACCGTCGTCGGCCTTATTGGCGACCAGAATCACCGGCAGTTTGGCACGACGCAGGATCTGGGCCACATCCATGTCCCAGCCCGTCACACCATTGTTGATGTCACAGAGGAACAGCACCAGGTCGGCTTCCTCGGTGGCGATGATCACCTGTTTACGGATCTCCTCCTCAAAAATATCGTCTGAATTGACCACCCAGCCGCCGGTATCGACGACAGAGAACTCGTGGCCACACCACTCACACTTTCCGTACTGGCGGTCGCGGGTGGTGCCTGCCTCGTCGCTGACAATCGCCTGGCGACTTTTCGTCAGACGGTTGAAGAGCGTTGATTTTCCCACATTGGGGCGGCCTACTATTGCTACTAAATTTCCCATTCTTCTAAGCCCCCTAAGTTAGGGGGATGGGGGTCTGAACAAGTTCTTCGCCCCTATTTAAGTTATTAATATATCTTCTAATTCTATCTAAAACACTTTGAACATCAGTCTCTACCTCTTCGTTTCGAAAACGCTTCTTTCTAAGATACTTCCACAGCATACGCTCCGTTGGTGTCTCATCATGGCGGAGTAATCGACGGAAATCCTTTGTGACAGGATGATTCGAATAGTTCATATCCTATGTTCAGACCCCCATCCCCCTAACTTAGGGGGCTTGATTATACCCGAAGTGCTCTAATTCTCTCTCCGACGAACGCCAGTCTTTATCGACCTTAACGAACACCTCCAGGTAGATCGGTTTGTCGAAGAACTTCTCGAGGGCTTTGCGCGCCTCGGTGGAGACTTTCTTCAGGGCCACGCCCTGATGACCGATGATGATGCCCTTCTGCGAGTCGCGCTCCACATAGATGATGGCATTGATATGGATATGCTTCTCGTCCTCCTTGAAACGCTCCACGCTGACCTCCACACTGTAAGGGATCTCCTTGTCGTAATAGAGCAGAATCTTCTCACGGATGATCTCCGAGACGAAGAAACGGGCTGGCTTGTCGGTCAACTGATCTTTATCGAAGTAGGCAGGACTCTCGGGCAAGAGCTCCTGGATACGCTTCAACAGGATATCGGTGCCGAACTTATTCTTCGCCGAGATCGGCAGGATCTCTGCCTTCGGCAGCAGGGCATGCCAGCGCTCGACGATGTTAGTTAATCTAGCCTGACTTTCAGGACTGGCCAGCTCATCGATCTTATTGATCAGCAGGATCACTGGAGTGTCGATCTTCTGCACCTTCTCCAGAAAGTCCATATTCTTCTCCGGATCCTCTACCACATCGGTGACGTAGAGCAGCACATCAGCATCCTGAAGGGCTGACTCCGAAAAAGCGAGCATCGACTCCTGCAGCTTATAGTTGGGCTTCAAGACACCCGGTGTATCAGAGAAAACGATCTGCATCTCCGGTGTATTCACGATGCCCATGATACGGTGACGGGTGGTCTGCGCCTTGAATGTCGCAATTGAAATACGCTCACCAACCAATTGGTTCATGAGCGTACTTTTACCTACGTTGGGGTTTCCAACGATATTCACAAATCCGGCTTTGTGTATTAACTTTTCACTCTTCACTTCTCACTTTTACTTGGGATCATAAGCCCATCTGTAATAGGAAGCACCGTGAACAAATCCAGCACCGAAGGCAGTGAAGATCATGTTGTCACCTTTCTTCAGTTTGCTTTCATTGTCCCAGATGGCCAACGGTATTGACGCAGAACTGGTGTTACCATAGTGCTCGATGTTGACCAGCACCTGTTCCAATGGCATGTCCAAGCGCTTAGCTACAGCCTCGATGATACGCATATTTGCCTGATGAGGAACCACCCACTGGATGTTATCCTTGTTCAGACCATTGCGCTCAGCAATGATGGCGCAGTCGTTGCTCATGTTCGTCACAGCATAGCGGAACACGGTGCGCCCCTCCTGATAGAGGTAGTGCAAACGGTGATCGACCGTGAAGTGAGAAGGCGGGCAGACAGAGCCGCCAGCTTTCAAGTGCAAGAACGGCAGTCCCTTACCATCGGAACGCAGATAAGAATCCATCACACCGATGTTCTCTTCCTCCGTACCCTCTAAGAGTACTGCAGCCGCACCATCGCCAAAGAGCGGACAAGTGGAACGGTCCTTGTAGTCAGTGACTGATGACATCTTGTCGGCAGCAATGAGGATAATCCTCTTATAGCGGCCGCTCTGGATCATCGATGAAGCCACGTCGAGCGAATAGAGGAATCCACAGCATGCACCCCAGAAGTCAAACGCGAACGCATTCTTCAGTCCGAGTTTGCCCACCACGATGGATGCTGTGGAGGGGAACTTATAATCTGCCGTTGTTGTAGCTACGATCACAGCGTCGATGGTATCTGGATCTGCGCCCGTCTTCTGCATCAGCTGCTTGGCGGCCTTGCGGGCCATATAGCTGGTGCCAAGACCTTCCTCAACGAGGATGTGGCGCTCCTTGATGCCGACGCGTGTCATAATCCACTCGTCGTTGGTGTCAACCATCCGCGACAACTCCTCGTTGGTGAGGACATAGTCGGGAACGTAGCCACCAATACCGGTGATTATGCAGTTGATTTTGTTCATTATTCAGCTACTTCGTCCTCTTTCTTAATAGCTACCTTACCACGATAGTAACCACAGGTGGGGCATACGGTGTGATAAACATAATATGCGCCACAGTTAGGGCATACTGCGAGTGTGGGAGCTACTGCCTTGTCGTGAGTACGACGCTTGAGGGTACGAGTCTTTGACTGTCTTCTTTTAGGATGTGCCATAATTATTTAATGTTTAATCTTTAATATTTAATGATTTGAGTTTCTCCCATCGGGAATCTGTGGGCTGGGCGGACTCCTCATCGCTGCTTCGGTCAGCTGACAGCTCTTCCAGAGCTTTGGTCATGGCAGGGTTGCACTTGCCAGGTGCATGCACATGCCTGATGGGTATAACCAGCGCTACAAACTCATAGATGAACCAAGTCATGTCGAGTATTCCTTCGTTCTCGGGTATCACAACTAGATCATCTTCCTCTGAGTAGTCGCTTCCGAGCTTGACAATCAGGCGGTTGTCGGTTTCCACCGGCTGCTCCATCTCGTCGAGACATCGGTCGCAGGTAATGATGACTGTGCCGGCAGTATGGAATCGGAACTCAAAAAAGCCGGTAGCCTTGCGTATAGACACCGACACATGCAAAGAGCCCTGCTTCACATCTGCACCGTCCAAAGCCTCGAAGTAAGCATCATTAAGGTTGAATGTCAAGGTGGTCACCTCGTCCTTCAGTCTTCTTAGATCTACCTTCAATGACTCTAAACTACACATAATCACGCATTTGGTGTGCAAAGGTACAAACTTTTTTCCAATTAAGGTGCAGTTATTTTATTTTTTTATCATTTCTATACAAAATCCATAGACTCCAAGGGATTATATTACACACAAGCCCCCCTAACTGTGCAAAAAACGACACCAATACAATAAACTTTAACTTCCAGCGTTATTTCTCTGTATGCAGTGGACAGACAGAATCCGACAGGTAAAAATCATTCTGGTGTTGGCGGCAATCGTGATTGCCGTAACCTCACTGCTCATATCCCATTATCTGGCGAAAGACCTCTCGAAAGAGGAGCATAAGAAGATGGAGGTATGGGCACAGGCACTCCACATGCTGAACCATGCCGATGAGACAACAGACCTGACGCTGGTACTGGATGTCATTCAGGGCAACACAACCATTCCCATCATCGTACTGAACAGTGAAGGCGGAATCGATGATTTCAGGAACATCGAAGACACAACCCGCCTGGAGCGTTATGCGCAAGAGATGTTACAGTCGGGTGACACCATTCATGTGGGTGACCAACTGGTATGCTACGACGAGTCAGTCCTGCTGAAACGTCTCTCCCAATACCCATACTGGCAGTTGGGTATTGTCATGGTTTTTGTCGTGGTGGCGATCTTTGCTCTCTTATCATCGAAGAAAGCAGAACAGAATAAGGTATGGGTAGGTCTTTCGAAAGAGACTGCCCACCAGTTGGGCACCCCCATCTCCAGTCTGATGGCATGGGTGGAGATTCTAAAAGAGAACCATCCCAATGATGAGCTGATCCCGGAATTAGACAAAGACGTAAAGCGCCTGGAGCGTATTGCCGAGCGTTTCTCGAAAATCGGTTCATTACCGGAGAAGAAAGAGGGTTCGCTCAACTCAGTCATTAACCATGTGGTTGACTATATGCGCAAACGCACCTCAAATAAAGTCGAAATAACTTGCCACATGCCCGACCATGAGGTGACTATCAAGATGAACGAATCGCTGGTGGAATGGGTGATAGAAAATCTCTGTAAAAATGCTGTAGATGCCATGGAAGGTAAAGGGAAAATCATTCTGACACTGACTGTAGAGCGTAACCTGGCAGTGATTGAAGTATCAGACAATGGCAAAGGCATCCGTAAAAAAGATATCAAACATGTGTTTACACCAGGTTTCACCACCAAACAACGCGGTTGGGGGTTAGGTCTTTCTCTCGCCCGCCGCATCGTGGAAGACTATCATAAAGGTAAGATCTTTGTCAAGTCATCTGAACTTGGCAAAGGTACCATCTTCAGAGTAGAGTTATAAACATCGAAGAGGGGGAAAAAACAAAGCCTCGGGTCATTGCTGACTCGAGGCTCTCACTTAAAAAGACGGCGGCTTCCTACTCTCCCGCATTGCATTGCAGTACCATCGGCGCAGGCGGGCTTAACTTCTCTGTTCGGAATGGGAAGA
>ONAE01000088.1 GCA_900315695.1 uncultured Prevotella sp.
ATGCTTTACCATCGATGCCAAGACAGGTAAGAAGTCAAGTCTGTTCACACTCGATGATATCAACAAATGGGCAGGCAGTGATGACGAGAAATACGTGCGCCACCTGATGAACGCCACGTTCCCCTACCCTGACAAGCCTATTGTGGCTGTCGGCAACAGGAAAGCGTTTATCCTCATTGACTTCAAGGAAAAGAAGGTCGTCTGGCAGGACAGTATCTCCGGACAGCAGGCCAACGACTGGAACGCCACATCACGAGCCACTGCCTACGTGGAGGATCACCAACTTTTTGTGGTTGACGGTCAGGGCAAGAAGCACCAGTTATCCACCGATGGCAGTCGGGAGATCGTGTATGGACAGGCCGTACATCGTAATGAGTTCGGTATCAATAAAGGTACCTTCTGGAGTCCTGATGGCAGCAAACTGGCTTTCTACCGTATGGACCAGAGCATGGTGACAGACTACCCGCAGGTTGACATCTTCCCACGCGAGGCGACCTACGAGCCCGACAAATACCCGATGGCAGGTATGACCAGTCACAAGGTGACGGTGGGGGTCTATGACCTGAAGGCAGACAAAACCGTCTATCTGCAGGCTGGCGATCCGACAGACCGCTATTTCACCAACATCAGTTGGAGTCCTGATAACAAGACGGTCTATATGTTTGAGTTGAACCGTCAACAGAACGACTGCCGACTGGTATCCTACGACGCTGCAACGGGGCAGAAGACAGGCGAACTGTATCGTGAGACTTCCGACAAATACGTGGAGCCCCTGAACCCTATACAGTTCTTACCTTGGGACGCATCGAAGTTTGTGATGCAGAGCCAGAAGGACGGCTACAACCACCTGTACCTCTTCGACAAGAACGGCAAGGAACTGAAACAGCTGACCAGCGGTAAGTGGGTGGTGCTTGATGTGGTAGGCTTCAACACCAAGACGAAGAGCATATTGATACTAGGCAACGAATCTTACCCGATAAACAGCCATCTGTATTCCGTTAATGTCAATAATGGCGAGCGCAGACCGATGGGTAAAGGTATCGGTGTGGTTCAGAGTGCCCAGCCATCAGTATCAGGACAGATGGTGGCCCTGAAGCTCTCATCTTTCAATAAGCCGCGCATCATTGACGTTATCAATACGAACGGCTGGGGTAAGGTTACAGAGTTGTTGGATGCTGAGGATCCCTGGAAGGACTATCAGCAGCCGATCTACACCAGCGGCTACATCACAGCAGCAGATGGCATCACGGACTTATATTACAGGATGGTGAAACCTCATGACTTTGATCCCAACAAGAAATATCCGACTGTCATATATGTATATGGTGGGCCTCATGCCCATAATGTGGATGCCTCATGGCACTGGGGCAGTCGTTCGTGGGAGACCTATATGGCACAGAAGGGCTACATCGTGTTCGTACTGGACAATCGTGGCTCGGAGAACAGAGGCCGTGATTTTGAACAGGCCACCTTCCATCAGCTCGGTCAGATAGAGATGCAGGACCAGATGAAAGGTGTGGACTATCTGAGAAAGCAGCCTTATGTGGATATGGACCGTCTGGGTGTTCATGGCTGGAGCTTCGGCGGATTCATGACCATTTCATTGATGACCAACTATCCAGATGTGTTCAAGGTCGGTGTGGCAGGCGGTCCTGTGATCGACTGGAAATGGTATGAGGTGATGTATGGTGAGCGCTATATGGGCACCCCGGAGAATAACCCCGAAGGTTATGCTAAGAGCAGTCTCATCGACAAGGCCAAAAATCTGAAAGGCAAGCTGCAGATTATCACGGGTTATAACGACCCGACGGTAGTACCACAGCACTGCCTGTCGTTCCTTGATGCCTGCGTCAAGGCCGGCACGCAGCCTGACTTCTTCGCTTACCCTGGTGAGGAGCACAACATGCGGGGACATGCCTCTGTACATCTTCACGAGCGCATCACCCAATATTTCGAAGATTACTTAAAATAAGGATATGAAAATTCTATTATTAGGAAGTGGCGGACGTGAGCACGCCTTAGCTTGGAAAATTGCTCAGAGCAGCAAGTGTGAGAAACTATATATCGCCCCAGGCAATGCTGGCACAGGGAACTGTGGCGAGAATGTTGCCATGAAGGCAGATGACTTCGAGACAATCAAGGACTTTGTCGTGGCCAATCAAGTCAATATGGTCGTGGTGGGACCTGAGGATCCACTGGTAAAAGGTATCTACGACGAACTGAAGGCAGATGCCCGTACGAAGGACATACCTGTCATCGGGCCTTCAAAGGCCGGTGCTGTACTCGAAGGTTCGAAGGATTTCGCCAAAGGCTTCATGCAGCGCCATAACATCCCCACCGCCCGCTATCAGACTTTCGATGGTGAGCATCTTCAGGAAGGTCTTGATTTTCTGGAGACCTTAGAGGCCCCTTATGTTCTCAAGGCCGACGGTCTCTGCGCAGGAAAAGGTGTATTGATTCTCCCCACCCTCGAAGAAGCCAAGAAAGAACTCAAAGAGATGCTGAGCGGTATGTTCGGTAACGCTTCGAGCCGTGTGGTCATCGAGGAGTTTATGAGCGGCATCGAGTGTTCCGTATTCGTACTGACAGACGGGCAGCACTATAAGATTCTGCCTGAAGCCAAGGACTATAAGCGCATCGGTGAGCACGATACTGGTCTGAATACAGGTGGTATGGGAAGTGTTACCCCTGTGCCTTTTGCCACGAAGGAGTGGATGCAGAAGGTGGAGGACCGCATCATCCGTCCAACCGTCATGGGATTGGCCGCTGATGGCATTGACTATAAGGGCTTTATTTTCTTCGGCCTCATCAACCGCACCAATACGCCAAGCAAGGAGGCCGAGCCATACGTGATTGAGTACAACTGCCGTATGGGCGACCCGGAGACAGAGAGTGTGATGCTGCGCCTGAAGAGTGATATCGTGGATCTTTTCGAGGGTGTTGCCGCTGGCGACCTTGACAAGCGCGCCATCGAGTTCGACCCCCGTTCTGCCGTCTGTGTCATGATGGTGAGTGGCGGTTATCCTCAAGCCTATCAGAAAGGTTATCCCATCACAGGTATCGACCAGGTGGAGGGCAGCATCGTTTTCCACAGCGGCACAGCCCTGAAGGATGGCAAGGTCGTTACCGCTGGAGGTCGGGTCATTGCGGTATCTTCCTATGGTAAAGACAAGGCCGAGGCCCTGCAGAAATCATTCGAAGAGGCTCAGAAAATACAGTTCACCGATAAGTACTTCCGTCGCGACATCGGTGCTGATCTATGACCAAACGCTTACAAAATAGCATTGCAGAGAGCCGTTATACCTTACCTATAACGGCCTTCTATAGTATTCTCATCTGGCTCATTGCGGGTCTGGTGTCCCAACAATGGTGGATTCAGTTTGGCTGTTTTGTGGTGTCTGCGTGGATGATGATGTTACTCAACAAGGAGAACATGCTCATCCGCATCTACAGCCGTTTGGTGTCGGGGTTCTATCTCTTTCTCACCTGTGCGGCGGTATTTCTCTTTGCATCACGCTCTTCTGCCATCATGCAGATGGGGGCAGCCATCTCACTCTACCTACTCTGGCATAGTTATCAGGACAAGGAATCCGTTGGATGGACATTTTACACCTTCCTCTGTTTAGGTGCTGGTAGTCTGGTACATAACCAAGTGCTCTACTACCTGCCCATCTTCTGGATCATGATGGCACGGTATATTTTTTCGTTGTCCTGGCGCACCTTCTTTGCCTCGATTATTGGTCTTGTCACGCCATACTGGTTCTGCTTGCCATATTATGTCTTTCAGGGCGAAGACTGCTTTGAGATCCTGTCAAACCACCTGAGCACACTTATTGACATCGTTTCGTTTCCCGATTACTCTGTCATTAACATGCCAAAGTGGGGCTTCTTAGTTTTCCTCTTACTGCTGATGGTTATTGGAAGTTTCCATTTCATCGCTAATAGCTACAAGGACACGATTCGTGTGCGTGAGATATACTACAGTTTCATTTTAATTGCAGCTTATTCACTGCTGTTGGTACTGATCCAGCCACAGTGCTATGATATGGTGATACATGTGCTTATTCTGGTTGTCAGTCCTATGATAGCCCATTTCTTTGCCCTTACCCAGTCCAGGTTCACCAACATCCTGTTTATCGCCACAGTGACGGTCACTTTACTCTTAACTGGCCTTAACCTATGGATTTTATTATAACGTTTCTAACCCAATATGGCTATTGGGGTATGTTCCTGGCAGCATTCCTGGCTGGCAGTGTTTTCCCGTTCTCCAGTGAGGCGGTGATACTGGCGCTGATGGCTACAGGACTTGATCCCTGGCAACTGATGATCTACGGGACGATCGGAAATGTTCTGGGCAGTGTGGTGAACTATGCCATAGGACGCATGGGCAAGATGGAATGGATTGAGAAATACTTGCACGTGAAGAAAAAAGATCTTGACAGGGCACACCGTTTCCTGGCTGGTCATGGTGCATGGATGGGCTTCTTTGCTTTCCTACCGGTCTTAGGCAGTGCCATCACCATTGCCTTGGGACTCATGCGTTCCAATGTCATCATCACTTTCATTGCCATCACAATAGGTAAGATTTTCCGTTATGTCATACTCATTTATAGCGCTGGGCTGTTTTTGTAACGTTAATTTATGTAGAGCAACCATAAATTCTTAATTCATCATTCTTAATTCTTATTTAAAAGTTGTACCTTTGCATCCGATATCAGGATTATAACTTAGATAATATATTTCTTTGAAATGAAACAATTCAGATTGGTGGACAATATGCTCGGGTGGCTGGCTTTCCTTATAGCCGCTATCGTCTATTGTTCCACGATTGAACCGACAGCCAGTTTCTGGGACTGTCCGGAGTTTATTACAACAGGTTACAAACTTGAAATCGGTCACCCGCCAGGGGCACCGTTCTTTATGCTCACAGCCAATCTGTTCTCGCAGTTCACCAGTGATCCGTCACAGGTGGCGAGGATGGTCAACATGATGAGTGCGCTTCTTTCGGCAACTTGTATCCTGTTTCTATTCTGGAGCATCACACACCTCACCCGAAAGTTGCTGATCAGCAATTGGGATGAGCTATCGCTTCCCAAGTTGATTGCCATCGAGGCTTCCGGACTGGTGGGAGCACTCATCTACACGTTCAGCGATACCTTCTGGTTCTCTGCTGTCGAGGGTGAGGTCTATGCCTATTCCTCGGCTTTTACGGCGGTGGTGTTCTGGTTAATCCTGAAATGGGAGGATCATGCAGACGAGCCCCATTCCGACCGTTGGCTGGTGTTGATTATGTATATGACAGGCCTTTCCATAGGTGTTCACCTGTTGAACCTCCTTTGCGTGCCTGCCATCGTATTGGTGTATTATTATCGTCGTTTCCCGGATGCCAACTTAAAAGGATCACTCATCGCATTAGCGATCTCTATTGTGATTCTGGCAGGTGTCCTCTATGGCGTCGTTCCTGGTATCATCACCGTTGGAGGATGGTTTGAGTTGTTCTTTGTCAACAGTTTAGGCATGCCCTTCAATACAGGTGAGATCATCTATATCTTCCTGCTGATCATTTGTGTGATCTGGGCTGTATATGAGACTCAGACGCAACGTCATGGAGAGAAGATTCAGAATATCGCATTCCTGCTCTCCGTAGGTATGCTCGGCATCCCATTCTACGGTTTTGGATGGTCTGCCTTTATTATCGGCTTCATTGTACTAGCTATTCTTTGGTTTGTACTGAACCTGAAAAAAGAAAAGCAATCGCTTATCACAGCCCGCATCAAAAACACCATGTTACTTTGTATGTTGATGTTGATGATCGGCTATTCAAGCTATGCTCTGATTGTCATCCGTTCTTCGGCCAACCCCCCGATGGACCAGAACTCACCTGAGGACATCTTCACCCTTGGTGATTACCTGGGTCGTGATCAGTATGGCTACCGTCCACTCCTTTACGGACAAGCATACACTTCGCAGGTTGCCCTTGAAAGCGACGGACAGTATTGTCGTCCAGTCATGTCGAAAGGCAAACCCGTCTATCAGCGCAAAGAGAAAGCATCTGCTGACGAGAAGGACTCATACTTTGTGGTCCGCACCAAAGACGAATATAAATATGCCCAAAACATGATCTTCCCACGCATGTATGATGCTGGTCATGCTGCCGCTTATGAGTCATGGATGGATGGTGTTGATGGTTCTGAGGTTCCTTACGACCGTTGCGGTGAGCCAATGATGGTTAAGATGCCTTCACAGCTTGAGAATATCCGTTTCTTCCTTTCTTACCAATGTAACTTCATGTACTGGCGTTATTTCATGTGGAACTTTGCAGGACGCCAGAATGACATTCAAGGTAACGGAGAGTTGGAACATGGAAACTGGCTCTCAGGTATCCCGTTTATCGACAATGCACGTCTCGGCGATCAGGATCTGCTACCTGATGAATTGAAAGAGAACAAGGGACATAATGTATTCTACTGTCTGCCCTTACTGCTGGGTCTGTTAGGCTTATTCTGGCAGGCTTGGTACACCAGGAAACGTACCATTACAGAGAACGGACAGACCAAGACGATTGATGATCCTGTTGGTATCCGTCAGTTCTGGGTAGTCTTCTTCCTCTTCTTCATGACAGGTCTGGCTATTGTCATCTATCTGAACCAGACACCCATGCAGCCACGTGAACGCGATTATGCCTATGCAGGTTCATTCTATGCCTTCGCCATCTGGTGCGGTATGGGTGTAGCCGCCATCATCGACTGGCTGAACAGGAAGTTGAAGAAAGAGAATCTTGTACTAGCCTCTCTCGTAGGACTAGTTTGTTTGGCAGTTCCTGTCCAGATGGCATCTCAGACATGGGATGATCATGATCGTTCCGGACGCTATTGCTGTCGCGACTTCGGTCAGAACTATCTAATGACTCTTCAGGAAAAAGGAAACCCGATTATTTTCACCAATGGTGATAACGACACCTTCCCACTTTGGTATAACCAAGATACTGAGGGCGTACGTACGGATGCACGCGTATGCAACCTCTCGTATCTGCAGACCGACTGGTATATTGATCAGATGCGTCGCCCCGCCTACGACTCTCCCAGTGTGCCCATCACCTGGAGCCGTCTGGAATACTGTGCTGGCACTAACGAGTACGTCCAGGTTGATCCATCGCTGAAGAGTCAGGTTCTGGAGCTCTATCAGGAGAATCCAGAAGAAGCCAGCAAGCAGTTTGGCGAAGAGCCGTTCGAACTCAAGAACATCCTGAAGAACTGGGTACGCTCGAAGCATCCTGACTTCCACGTCATTCCAACAGATACCGTTTATGTCACCATCGATAAGGAAGCTGTACGTAAAAGTGGTATGATGATGGCCAGCGACTCCATCCCCGACAAGATGGTGATCTCGCTCAAGGGTAAGAACGCACTATATAAGGGTGACCTGATGATGCTCGAGATGATAGCCCAGTGTAACTGGACACGTCCTATCTACGTAGCACTCACCGTGGGATCTGAGAACTACATGAACCTCGGCGACAACTTCGTACAAGAGGGGCTTGCCAACCGTATCACTCCGTTTACCACGAACAAGCCAGGTGCCAAGAACTTCGACACGGAAAAGACCTACGACAATGTGATGCATAAGTTCAAGTTTGGCGGCATCAACCAAAAGGGCATCTACCTTGACGAGACAGTGACACGTATGTGCTTTACTCACCGTCGTTTGCTGGCACAGCTGGCATTGGCACTTGCCCAAGAAGGAAAGAGTGATAAAGCAAAGGATGTACTCGCCAAGTGCGAGAAGGAGATCCCAGCCTATAATGTTGGCCACGACTACCAGAGCGGTTCTCTCGACCTGGTACGCACCTATGCCTTCACTGGCCAGAACCAGAAAGCGCAGCAGATCCTCGACCAGCTGTGGAAGAAGGCAGGCCAGTATCTCGTCTGGTATTGTTCGCTTGACGGCACATGGTTCGCTAACTCCATGCACGACTGTATGATCCACATCTATATCATGCAGCAGCTGCTGGATGTACAGGACCTCATTAATCCCAAGAAAGCAGAGCAGTTGGACAAGCAGTTCCAGGCTTACATGCAGCTTTACCAGTCGAAGGGAGGCACCTTTGGAGAATAAAGGAATAAGATATGTTTATTGAGCAACCAGCTATCTATCTCCGCTGGCTCTACCCTAAGGCCTATTGGAGAATGGACCGTCACGATAAGGCAGTCTATCTGACCTTTGACGATGGTCCCATCCCCGAGGCTACCCCGTTCATCCTCGACACTCTCAAGGAATTCGGGGTGAAGGCCACTTTCTTCATGGTGGGCGACAATGTACGTAAATATCCTGAGCTTTATAAGCGTATCCTTGCCGAGGGGCATCAGGTGGGCAATCACACCCATAACCACATACAGGGTCTCACCCACACCATCCATGAGTACAGCTACAACGTAGAGAAAGCCAATGCCTACATCCACAGCCATTATGTTCGCCCGCCACACGGTTGGATGCGGATGGCGCAATATGCCTGGCTGAGCCGTAAGTATAAGATCGTGATGTGGGACCTCGTGACCCGCGACTATTCGAAATGGATGACAGCAGAAGACGTTGTGAACAACGTGAAGCGCTACGCCCGTAATGGCTCCATCATCACCTTCCACGACTCGCTGAAGTCTATCGACAAGCTGAAGACAGCCCTCCCGGAGAGCCTTCGCTGGTTACGCGATGAGGGCTATGCTTTCAAGATATTTCCATAAGACATATTCATTCTAACCTCTCAAAAACAATGAAGAAATTATTACTTACTTTGATTTCAGCAACTTTTGCTATGACAACAAATGCGCAACCCCAGCTCCGCGCCGATAATATCGACGAGGTGCTTAAAGCTATGACCCTTGAGGAGAAAGCCCAGATTCTCCGGAGCAGCAGGCATCACTGTAGAGATTCCACGTCTCGGCATCCCCGCCACTGTGCTCACCGACGGCCCTGCCGGCGTCCACATCGACCCCACCAGGAAGAACGACACCAACACCTACTATGCTACGGGCTTCCCCGTAGGCACCTGTCTGGCCTCCACCTGGAACACAGAACTCGTCGAGGCCGTCGGCAAGGCAATCGGCAACGAGACCCTCGAGTATGGTTGCGATGTCATCCTCGGCCCTGGCCTCAACATCCACCGCAGTCCCCTCTGCGGCCGTAACTTCGAATACTATTCAGAAGACCCCTTCGTGACGGGTAAGATTGGTACCGCCATGACCCTCGGCATCCAGAGCCAGGGCGTAGGCGTCTCCGCCAAGCACTATGCCGTCAACTCCCAGGAGAGCGACCGTACGCGCGTCGATGAGCGCGTCAGCCAGCGTGCCCTTCGCGAGATCTATCTCCGCGGCTTCGAGCGCGTCGT
>ONAE01000120.1 GCA_900315695.1 uncultured Prevotella sp.
TTAATTTTAATGATTATAGTTCTCGGTGTCTCATTCGGTCGGCTTTACACTCACTATTAAAGGAAAAACTTGCTACCATTAATGCGCGCAATTTCTAGACTTAATCCTCGCAATTTTTATCCTTAATGGGCGGTCTTGTCACCTCTCTCATTTGACATTGCAAAGGTACAAAAATTTCAGCAGTCTTGCAATAGTTCCCCCCAATTATTTTTGAGAAATATTAAAATCGTTGGGCGAGAGCCACCACGCAGTGACACAGTGACACAGGATCACAGTATCATTTGTGTTTCTCGATTTTCATAAATCTCTAGCTAATTATATTATTATATTATATATATTATAATATATATAATATAATATAAATATATATATAAATTCTTCTTCTCCCTGTCACTGTGCGATTTACTAAATGGTCCTGCGTTCCTGTGTTCCTGTGATCCTGCGACACTCATTTGATTCTAAATACTGCGAAACTTCGGAGCCTCTTTCCTCTTGTTCCAAAGCGTATGGTAGAGATTCTCCAGTTCGGCAGTGATACTATCGAAAAGGTCTTGGTAGTCGCAATAAGCTGGCCCTTCATACCTTGTTTTTTTTGCTCATACTGATTATCCTTTGTATCATTATTTTCTAATTGTGCTGCAAAGATAAAATAAAGGTGTGCCGTATTGGAGCAGAGGTTAGAAGAAATAGATTATTATCTATTTTCTTGCCAAGAAATTTTGTGGTATCATAGATAATGGTTACCTTTGTAGCCAGTTAATTAAAAATTTGGTAATATGGAAAAGACCCCAAAGAAGAATGCTGGTAAAAAAGCAAGTGAATCGGTCACAAAATGTGACCAGTCCAACAAGGTGGTCGCAATTTGCGACCAGTTAAATAATGAAGTAGAAATCATGCCAATTGAGGAGATTGATATCGCAAAGTTAATAGTTGTCATCAGAGACCAACAAGTGCTGATTGACAGGGATTTAGCTATGCTTTATGGTGTAGAAACCAAGCACCTCAATGAAAGGGTGAAAAGGAATGTTGCACGTTTCCCAGAAAGGTTTAGGTTTCAGTTGACACGTCAGGAAATGAAAGAACTGGTCGCAAAATACGACCGGTTAAAAAAATTAAGACATTCTACATCTCTTTCATATGCATTTACTGAACAAGGAATATCAATGCTTTCAGCTGTTTTAGCCAGTCAGACTGCTGTTGATACAAGTATCAGAATTATGGATGCTTTTGTTGGTATGCGTCGCTACCTCTCTACAAATGCTCACATATTTCAGCGCCTTGATCATTTGGAAATGCAACAACTTGAGAATAAAAAATGGAAAGAGCAAACAGACGAAAAAATTGACCTTATTCTTGATAAGATGGATGCCAACTCCCCCAAGCTCCTAACTGAGCAAATATTCGCTACAGGGTGCGTTTGGGATGCCTGGGCATACGTCTCTGATCTGGTGAGGAGTGCCAAGCAGCGCATTGTGCTAATCGATAACTTTGTGGATGATCGCGTGCTGTCGTTGTTAGACAAACGTGGCGATGGGGTAGAGGCGATGATACATTCCAGATACAGTGAGTCATTCCTGACTGATCTCCAGAAGCATAATGCCCAGCAACGCGAAATCAAGTTCACACAGTTACCCCATAGGAATCATGACAGGTTTCTGATCATCGATGATGAGGTCTATCTACTTGGTGCCAGTGTGAAGGACATGGGTGTTGGTTTATGTGCCATCACCAAAATGCAAACAACTCCAAAGACAGTATTAGGACTATTGGGATAGACTATTCTATTACACTAAAATGAGGGCTGGGCAGAAGTCTTTGCGTTTACAGGTCTTGCAATGCTTACCTATCACAACCAACACTCGATAATAAAATCATCAAGATTAGTTGTGATTTGCTAAAAATTTAGTATTGACCTCAACTGAAAAGGTTGTCACTTTTTGGAGAGTTAAACTTAACTGGTTATTACAATAATTACTATAACGTGCCAACGTGCCAACGTGCCGTTGTACAATGTAACAACGTAAAAATGTAATAATGTAAAAATTTAAAAGTTATGTTATCACGAGGAATTAGAAACAACAATCCACTGAATATCCGTAGAGGTAAAGATCAGTGGCAGGGCTTGAGAGCCCAACAGAACGGACTCCCTAGACTTCTTCGCCATGATGCGAGGGTGGGAGAGGAGATAAAAGAAAGTGCGGAGGTTGTTGAGACCTCCGCACCCTGTTAGTTTCTGGTAATGACCGTAGTCGTAGTTATTATTTCAGATTCTGGATCTCAAGAGCTGGCTTGTACTCGGGATCGATGGCGAGGATCTTCTCAGCATACTCCTTTGCTCCAGGTACGTTCTTGTTAATGTAAGAGTTGAACATCATGTAGTGATAAGCAGTCTTCAGCATGGTGTCCTCACCTCTGGTGCGGTCTGCCTTGCTAGACAGCAGGTCGATCACCTTCAGGTAGTCGTTCTTAGCCAGACTGTTCTTCATGTTGTCATCGAGCTTATTGACGTTGTTGGCTGCCATATAGGTGGCATATACCTGCTGGATGGGGTACTTGGCACCTGCCTCGCGGAAGATCTGCACGGCCTTGTTGACATACTCTGCCTTCTTAGCGGGATCGGCTTCGCCCCACTTTGAATAGATGTTGGCAAGTCCTTCCTCATCGTCGAAGTTCACATCGGGCTTGCTGGCCAGCATGTCCTGATAGTACTTGATAGACTTCTCGAAGTTCTGTTCCTTCAGGTAAGAGTCGGAGATAGCCTTCTGGATAGCCCAGCGCTTGATCATAGAAGAGTCGTTCACGAGGTCAAGGGCCTTGTCGTAGTGTACATACATGTTGGCCTTATCTTCGAGAGCCTGATAGATCAGAGCGGTGTAGAAGTGGTCGTACTCAGAGAACTTGGCGCTATCGGTCTCGTTGAAGTACTTGTTGATGTAACCCTTGGCTGCATCGTAGTTCTTCAGCTCATAGTTTGAGAACATGGCCAGACGGTTGAATGTCGGGTTGCGTGGCTCAAGCTTCAGACCTGCCTCTGCGGCACGGAGAGCATCCTCGAAGTGACCAGTGAAGTAGCTGCAACGTACGAACTCGTTGAGGTTACCCTTGTCGAGCTTGTTGATGTCGGCCTTCATATAGTTCTCGTAAGCCTGCTTCTCGTCGCCTGCCAGCATGTAGATGTGAGCTGTGATGGCATCGATATCCTCATTGGGGCACTGTGCCTTCATGTCCTGCAGCTTCTGAGCAGCCTGCTTCGGGCTGATCTTACGATATACCATAGCCCACTTCTTATATCCCTCGGGGTTCTTGGGATCGAAGGTGATAGCCTGGTTGTAGAAACCTGCAGCCTTACCACCATCGGTACCGAAGGCAGCCTCTACATCGCCGAGCAACAGATAGGCAGGTGCATACTGGTACTTGGGCTTGGCACCCTCGTTGGCGTAGCGTGCGAACTGGTTGGCACCAGCGGTATCCTTCTGCTCGAAGTAGGCACGGGCGATCTTCATCAGCGCCTCGGGATCTTTCTTATTCTTCTTGTAAGCGGTTTTTGCTAAGTCGGCAGCACCGGGGGCCTTTGACTTGATGGCACTGAGGGCTGCGTTGAGCTCTTCCTGCTGTGCGTTTGCGGTGGTGCTGAATCCTGCCAGCATCACGCCCATGATAAAGTACTTAATTGCTTTCATAAATGTATAAATTAGTTTATTATTCTTTTATTGACGATTCACGATCACGTCTCTTACGTTCATGTTAGCGGTCCTTGGCAGGAGTCCTGCACGAAGGATGATTTTCTGGCCTCTGGGCAGCTGGATGAAGTGGGTGAAACCTGATGGCACGCCGTTGCGCGTGTCGTTGAGCAGGGCATAGATGGTGCGGCGCAGAGGATAGTTACCATTATATAGGTAGAACTGATAGGGCTTCCAGCTGTTGTATTTCTCAGCAGTCTTCATCTTGGAGACGCCCATCACGGATATATTCTTCTTGAAGGTGACGTTGGTGGTGTCACGTTTGTCGTTGAGCCAGTTGCTGCCGATGATGCCGAGGGCATTCTCATGCTTCTCGACATAGTCGATGACGGCTGCGCTGGTCTGGACGGCTCCGATGTTCTTAGCAGAGAACTGCTTGCCGCCGAGGATGGAATCGACACACCAACGGACGGTGCTTGACAGCGGATTGTCGAACACGACATCGATTTCGCCAAGTTTGGATTGTGGATAGAGTTCGTTCCACTTGCTGACCTCTCCCTTCAGCACGCGTGCAAAGTCGTTGACGGTGATGCACGAGTCGGGATTGGCATTGTTGACGATGATGGCGAGACCGTCGTACGCGATGGGGATCGCTCTTGGCATGTACTTACGGTCGATGAGGTTCTGGCGCTCCTTCGGTGTGAAGTCTCGGGTGGTGAATGCCAGCCAGGTCTCAAGTCGCATCAGCTTCTTCACGGCGTCTTGCTCATTGATATAGAGCGGGGTGATGGAATCGAGGGTCTGTGCCGTGAAGTAATACAGTTCCTCGTCGAGGATAGGGTAGAAGCTTTCGTCGGCAGCGAAGATGCTGGCGGCTTTCTGATAGGCTTCCTCCTGTTCAGGATTAGGCTTGCTCCCACATGCGTGGAGCAAGCCTAATATCAGTGTTAATCCAACTAATTTGTTGAATACGTTC
>ONAE01000095.1 GCA_900315695.1 uncultured Prevotella sp.
AATCATATCATTTATAGTTTGGTCGCTACAAAGATACGATTTTTCCAGCTATTTCTTTGCTGAATGGTTTACCGTCACTTCATTTGTCTGATGAACCAAAATATTGTCGATACCCCCCATGATTTCAAATATCGGGGCAGATTTTCATTGCTTTTCGAAAATTATTCGTAACTTTGCAGCCCGTATGACATTCGTTCCATTCGTTGGCATGATTTAGTAACAAAACAATATAATTGAGATTATGAAAAAGATTAATGTATTCTGTGTGCTGGTTTTGGCACTGATGTTGATCGACTTAGTGGTAGATCTATTTTTCGCCACGAGCGATAGAACTATGGTATTAAACTTAGAGAATGAGTCCTTAGGCTCTTTATTGTTCATTTTGTTCGTCGCATTGCTGGCTCTTGGGGCTGTCGTAGTGGCTATTTTCAGTTTCGTCAAGTTCATTCTGAACGTGAACCGCAACGAGGTGTTTACTGAGAGGAACATTAAGCAGATCCGCAAGTATGGTTATAGCGCCTTGGTGTGTGGCGTGTGTATAATGTACCTGACGTTCTTTTTTGGCGAAGGCTTCTGGAATGCCGTGTTAGATGGTGTCGATGCACTGGGCGAAGGCTTCTTCGCACTGCTTATGGCCGAGATCTTCTGCATAGGCAAATCCCGATAAAGAGATTACAGGTCTTTGATCTGTATCGTAGATTTTTTTACAATTAACGTTTCAGAGCAGGGTCAGCCGTGAGGCTTGCCCTGTTTTTTTCGATGATATGGTTGGCATCATCCAACGTATATCCAAGGGCGTGGCAGTACGGAGTTGCCAATAACAGCAACAAAGTACTTATAAAAATCCTATATTTCACCATATTAATTTTTGTACAAAGGGACACATCTTCCCTGACGAGGTCTATCATCCCCTCAACTTTATGCGTGCTACAATATTTCTTGACACACACAAGTGCTGGCCCCTACCCCTCTAACCGTCCGCCTGAGGGTTTATTATATTCCGCCCAGGCCTCACTTTTCCTCCGCCCAAGCCACCCTTCCCTTCCGCCCAAGGAGGATAGTTGACACGCCTGTTCGACTATTAATGTAGCAAAAGAAAAATATTTATAAAACGCAGATTTTTCACCACCGATCTTAACATCTTTACATTTTAACGTTTTTGTATTTTTACGATGTCAAATAAATACAGATTTTTACCTTAATAATATTATATATTATAATATATAATATTATTAATATATATTTATAGATATATTATGGGATTCTTACACCTGATTTTACCAAAATTGTTAAGATGTTAACATGTTAACATTGCGGGCGTGGTATTCGGCGGTGGCGGTGAAGAAGACATCGCCACTGGAGTTGATGGCCGTCTCTACGCTGTCTTGGATCACACCAATGATAAAACCGACGGCAACGGCCTGCATCGCCACATCGTTGCCGATATTGAGGAACGAACAGGCCATGGGGATGAGCAACAGCGACCCGCCTGCGACACCTGACGCCCCACACGCGGCCAAAGTGGCAATCAGACTCAAGAAAAGGGCTGACAGGAACGACACCTCGACACCTACGGTATGGGCCACAGCCAGGGTCATGACCGTGACCGTGACAGCGGCACCGTTCATGTTGATGGTAGCACCAAGAGGGATGCTCACCGAATAAAACTCCTCGTCGAGGCCCAACTTCTTACAAAGGCTCAAATTGATAGGGATATTGGCTGCCGACGAACGGGTGAAGAACGCCTGCAGACCGCTCACCTTCAGACAGGTGAACAGCAAAGGATAGGGATTACGCCTGAGCATCAGGAACGAGATGAGCGGATTGAAGACAAACGCAGTGGTGAGCATGCACCCCACAAGCAGGAGCACCAGCTGTCCGTAGGTGGAAAACACGTCCATACCGCTTTCAGACACCGACTTGAACACCAGTCCTAAGATACCGAACGGGGCAAGCTGAATGACCCATTTCACGATCTGCGTGATGACCTTGGAGAAATCGTGAACCACATCGATGGTCTGCCGGCTGGCTACCAGCTTCAAGGCGACACCCATCATAATGGCCCAGAACAGGATGCCGATATAGTTGGCTTGTAACAGAGAAGCCACCGGATTGGCGACCATGTTCGAGAGCAGATGGGAGAACACATCGGAAAGCGCTCCAGGAGCGGCATCATCGACCACATCGCTCAGTTGCAACTTGATGGGGAACAGAAAACTGCCTATCACGGCGCTAAAGGCTGCCAGGAAGGTGCTTAAAAGATACTCAAAGATAACCGTCCGGAAACGGACGCCCAGACCGCCACCAGCCTTAGCGATGCTGGCAGCCACCAACACCGCCACGAGGATGGGAGCGATGGACTTCAAAGCACTGACAAACACAATGCCGAGGACACCGATAGCCTTCCACTGAGGCACAGTGAGACCAAGGATGGTACCAAGGACAAGACCAATGAGGATTCGGAGTACCAAACTGGTCTGATTCCACTTGCTGATCAGGGCACCTACTTTCAGGCTCATAACGACTAAGGCTTATGATAACGCACCAGACCAGCAAGCGGAGTCTTCAGGATGGAACCGAGACGGAAGTTCACGATGTCTGCCGCCTCACGGAGTTCATCCTGATAATGCCAAGCCACACTGCCCACGAACGAGACAGGCAGATCAGGGCGATTATAGGGCTTGATGTGATAACGCAGGAAATCAACGAAGTTATCGACGACGACAGCCCTGACACCTGCATCATCGAGATGATTGCCTATAAACTCAGAGAGAGAGGCCAGGAAGCGGTTTGCCAACGGCTGACGATAGACCCGTTTGATGATCTCTGCCAGATTCAGGCGTGTCTCCTTCTCAAAGACCACCTTGATTTCTTCTGACAATTTACCGCCATACAGGTCGTGGATAAAGCGCTTGCCAAGCACTGAGCCGCTACCCTCATCGCCCAGGATATATCCCAGGGCAGGGGTATGCTGTACGATATCTTTTCCGTCGTAGAGACAAGAGTTGGCGCCTGTACCTAAGATGCTGGCAATTCCATAGTTATGACCGCAGAGCGCACGAGCCGCGCCTAACAGATCGCTATGAGCCTCAACGACACTCGCCTGGGGGAACGTCTCCTGCAACAGAGAGGTCATCTGAGTCTCCAGCTCTGGACGGACGCCACTGCCATAAAAATAGACAGCAAGCGGGAACTCCGGGGTGAGGATGGCCGAGCTACGAAGCTTCTGAACCTCGGGGTTGGAGCCCATGACTCCTACGAACTCATCGCGTAATATCCTGACGATCTCCTCGCGTGACTGATGAACAGGGTTAATGCCCTGCGTATTAAGAACTACTGGCTGAGCCGCACTTGTGACAATCGCCCAGTCGGTTTTGGTACTTCCACTATCTGCAATTAGTATCATTTCTAGTAATTTTGATGGTTTACGCTGCAAAAGTAATCAAAAAAGATTTAAAACAATCAGTTTATGGCAGTTTTTTTCTTATGAATATGTTTTTTTTCGTACCTTTGCAAAACAAAAACATATTAAGAATAATTATAAATGAAACGCTTTTTACTGATATTCGTCCTCATGTCAGGCTTCATCGTAGAAGCCAATGCCGTGTTGAAAGAGAAAGACCTGGAACAGACGCTGGCCATCCTTCAGGCAGAGTTGGAACAGTACAACAACGAACTGACTGTGCGCAGCGCCATCAGAAAGGAACGAGCCAAGCAGCTTATCACCAATTTGCTGCTGACCATGAAGCAGGCCGACCAGAACGCGCTGATGCTCTATTCGCAGGATCAGACCCACCTGTTTGACATGACCTATGCCTGCAAGGAGGCCACCAAGCAATATCGGGAGTTCCACAGGCGGCAAATCCCCTTCACGGAGTTTCTGGAAAGGAACAGCAAGGAACTGGCTCGTTATGACAGTCTGGTGAAGCGGTTAGAGACCATGCCCGACATGATGACCACCCAATACGGCGTGCATCGGCGCGACTCCTGTCTGGTGCTTGCCAGGAACATCCGTAATATGCTGGCTGAGGGCGATCAGCAACTGCGACGGAACATACGTTATTACAACATGACGGAGCAGCGCCTGAGTGAGTTAAACAACTATGCGCAGAAGCGATATACAGACATCCAGCAGAGCATCTTCATCAACGGCGGTGAGAGCTACCCTACCCTGCTGAGTCACATCGACCGCCGCTGGAGCTCGATGGTGGAGGCGGTGAAGAAGAAATACACGATTGACGACAGCAACCTGTCGCAATGGAGCTCGAAATGGGTCTTAGGTCTGTTTATCGCCATCGTCTTCTACGTCATCATCGCCATCGTGCTAAACCAGCTGTTCTTCCGTTTCCTGTTGCCCAAGCGCTTCAAGACGCAGGAGTTCAAGGACAAGCAGGCGGCGATCATCATGGCGACGACCACCATCACCTTCGCCATCATCCAGGGTCTGCTGATCAACCGGTCGGGACAGAACTTCGTGATCATGGCCTCTACC
This sequence comes from uncultured Prevotella sp., assembly GCA_900315695.1. Classification (GTDB taxonomy): domain Bacteria; phylum Bacteroidota; class Bacteroidia; order Bacteroidales; family Bacteroidaceae; genus Prevotella. The sequence continues at coordinate 4,493 of ONAE01000095.1, forward strand.
CTCCTCGTAGAGTTTGCATGGTTGTTGGGTGTGATCCTGATCTCGCTCTTGTTACGTGTGAAAGGCAACCAGATCGGCAGCGCCTTCCGTATCTATGCGCCCCTGATCGGTATCGGATTCATCGTGATAGGCTGTCGGATCATTCTGATCCCTAACGAACTGGTGAACCTGATACTGCCACCGATCCTGTTGCTTTGCGCCATCTGGCAATGGGTGGTCATCAGGCGGCACAACCAGAACATTCCGAAATCGGACATCTTCTACACCTATGTGTCACTGACCGTGTTTATCGCATCGGTGATCAGCTCATGGGCAGGCTATACGCTGTTGGCAGTGCAGCTGCTCATCTGGTGGATCATGCAGCTGACCTGTATCTTGACCATTACCTGTATCAGCCAGTATCTCAAACTCTACGCCCAACGGAAGCATTACGACCAGAAGCCGATTACCCAGACCTGGGTACACCTGTTTGTGGAGAAGGTGCTGATGCCGGCACTGAGCATCAACTCCATCATGCTGAGTATCTATTGGGCTGCCAAGGTGTTTAACCTCAGTGAACTCTGCTGGCAGATATTCAAGTATAATTTCATCGACATGGAGAACCTGCAAGTGTCGATCTTGAAGCTCTCGATGGTGATCACCATGTGGTTTCTGTTCCGCTGGATTGTCCATACCGTGCTGGCCCTGCTACGCCAGCAATATCAGGCCGACGACCCAACCACCGCTGCCTCGAAGGAGGTGATGAGCAAGAATGTGATACAGGTGCTTATCTGGGGTATCTGGCTGATGATCTCGCTCTCGGTGTTCCATATCAGCGTGGCTTGGCTGCTGGCTATCTCCGGCGGTCTGTCAACAGGTATCGGTTTCGCCTCGAAAGACATCATCGAGAATATCTACTACGGTGCCTCGCTGATGGCAGGCCGTATCAAGGTGGGCGACTGGATTCAGGTGGACGGCACGATGGGTAAGGTTGCCTCGATCAGCTATACCTCCACCGTGGTAGAGTCGCTTTACGGTGAAGTCATCACCTTCCAGAATGCCCAGCTCTTCACGAAGAACTACAAGAACCTGACGCGCAATCACGGTTACGTGCTGGCTGTCATACCTTTCGGCGTGGCATACGGATCAAACCTAAAGCAAGTGACGACACTGGTAGAGGATGCACTGAACAACATGAACCACCAATGGATGGACCAGAGCAAACAGGTGAAGTGCGTGGTATCCGAAATGGGTGACTCCAGCGTGAACTTCAAACTCTTTGTATGGGCTGATGCACCAAAGAAGTCGTATGTTGTGAGCGATGTGCTGAAATGTGTGTATGAAACGCTGAACGAGAACAACATCGAGATTCCATTCCCACAGCAGGATGTACATATCAAGTGATTGGCAGGAGAGAAGTGAGAAAATGTGAAGAAAATTTGGTGGATTTGAATATATTTTGTATTTTTGCAACATCATTATGAGCAACAAAGCGACAATCATAGCTGGGCCCTGCGTCATCGAGTCGGCAGAACTGCTTGACACCGTGGCACGTAAGTTGGTGGAAATCAACACCAACCTGGGAACAGACATTATTTTCAAAGCCTCGTTTGACAAGGCTAACCGTACGTCGATTCATTCATTCCGCGGCCCAGGTATCACGCGTGGGTTGCAGATGTTGGCCGACATCAAAGAGCGTTACGGCCTGCGTATCCTGACAGACATTCATGAGAGCGAGCAGGCAGCCGCCGCAGGACAGGTATGCGACGTGCTTCAGATTCCTGCCTTCCTGTGCCGTCAGACAGACCTGCTGGTGGCAGCAGCCAAGACAGGACGCACGGTAAACATCAAGAAAGCCCAGTTTCTGAGTGGGCACGACATGAAATATCCCGTGGAGAAAGCCCGTGATGCCGGTGCCAAGGAGGTGTGGCTGACAGAACGTGGAAACATGATGGGCTACAATAACCTGGTGGTGGATTTCCGTAACATACCGGATATGCTAGAGATCGTACCGACGGTGATCATGGACTGTACACACAGTGTTCAACGTCCTGGCGGCAGTGACGGGAAGACAGGTGGAGACCGCCGCTTCGTGCCTCAGATGGCATTGGCGGCAAAGGCTTTCGGTGCTACTGGCTACTTCTTTGAGGTACACCCCACCCCGGACGAAGGTCTCAGCGACGCTGCCAACATGTTGGAGCTCGACAAGCTTGAGGCTCTGGTGAAGAAGTTAATTGAAGATTGACAAAAAAGGCAATGACATCTAAGGAATACGCTATACAATGTATAAAAGAGGAAGCTGAGGCCGTGTTAGGGCTGATACCCCAGCTTGATGACAGCTTTGAGAAGGCCGTCAACCTGATGTATGACTGCAAAGGCAAGATCATCGTGACAGGTGTAGGCAAAAGCGGACATATCGGCGCCAAGATCGCAGCCACCCTCTCGAGCACAGGCACCCCCTCTTTCTTCATCAATCCGCTCGACGTGTACCATGGCGATCTGGGGGTGATGACTGCCGATGACGTGGTATTAGCCATCTCGAACTCAGGACTGACCGATGAGTTGTTGCGTTTCATTCCCATGGTGCTCCACATGCAGATACCTATCATCGGCATGAGTGGCAATCCAGAATCACTGTTGGCCAAATATTCCAGCTGTCACCTCTATGTCGGTGTTGAGAAAGAAGCCTGTCCGCTGAACCTGGCTCCTACCAGTTCAACGATGGCACAGTTGGCTATGGGCGATGCCCTGGCTGTGGCACTGATACAGAAGCGACATTTCAAACCACGTGACTTCGCGCAGTTCCATCCAGGTGGAGAACTCGGTAAGCGACTGCTGACGACGGCCCAAGACGTGATGCGCTCTGACGACATGCCCATATTACCGCCCGAGATGCACCTGGGCGAAGCGATCATCCTGGTGAGCAAAGGAAAACTGGGACTGGGTATCGCTCTAGTGAACGATGAAATCTCGGGACTGATCACCGATGGTGACATCCGCCGTGCCATGGAGAAATGGCAGGCAGAATTCTTCGACCACACGGTGAGTGACATCATGACACGCACGCCGAAGACCGTCAAGCCAGAGACAAAGATCACAGAGATCCAAAGGATCATGAACAAATACAAGGTACATTCAGTGCTGGTCACAGACGACAAGAACCATCTGCTCGGCGTGGTTGACCACTACTCATGTATGATATAAACAAGATAATAAGGCCTATATGAAGATATTAAAGAGACTGTTGATTGTGTTGCTGTTGACGCTGCCGCTGGCGGTGTTGGCAGATTTCCTATTCAAGACACTCGACGCACGCGAAGGACTGACTTCAAGCCAGGTGAACTGTATCCTGAAAGACTCAAGAGGATATATGTGGTTTGGCACACCAGCGGGATTATACCGCTTCGATGGCTATACATTCAGGAATTTCCAGAGTGACTCGCAAGACGGTTCCTCGCTCAACGACAGTTATATCGTATCCATCCAGGAGATGCTCGATGGCAATCTGCTGGTACAGACCTCTTCAGGCTATTGCATCTACCATCCTCAGACAGAGAGTTTTGAGCGTGACATGAAGCAGACATTCTCCAGAATGGGTATCGAGACCATTCCCAGCGTGGTATATATCGACCATCACAAGAACCTTTGGGGAGCCATCCCCAACAAAGGTGTTGTCTGCTATAACCAGCAGCAGCAGTTGCTGTTCGAGTTTGGCTATACCGACGACTCGCATGGTGTACCACAAGGTGTGGTCATCTCTATCAGTGAATGTCGGGAAGGTGCGCTCATCGTGTATGATGACGGACGTGTGGTGTGCTGCGATGTGATGCACCAGCAGCATACCGTCTGGACCTCAAACAGAATCCCCGAGCTAAGTAACCGTAAGAACAAATCGCTC